>JAKORR010000374.1 GCA_029777735.1 Armatimonadota bacterium
CTGAGGGGCAAGCTCGCCCACGCGGGGGCGAGAAAAGAGTGAAGTCGGGAGGGCAGAAGCCCTACCGACAGCCAGCCACAGCCCGTTTGTGTCGGCTTTTGAAGCCGACTGCGCGTTGAGTGAGTTAGTCATTGTAGAACGCCTATGCGAACGACTAGGTTGAAGCAGGCTGTTAAGCCTGCAGCTTGCCCTCTTTGAGCCAGGTCCTGAGAACCTCGTGCCGGTTGCTCTGTAGGATCGCGGTCATGGCGAAGGAGAGTTCACCCTGGTTTCTCTGCCGCGTGAGCTGCTCCTGGAGAAACGGCGGGATGCGCGCCTCGGTCTCTTGGTCAATCTCTACCCTTTGCTCTGCGGACAGGCTTTCGTACAGGCGATCCAGCTTCTCGGCTTCGCGCTGCTGGCGGCGCTCTTCCTCCTGCCGTTTCTTCTGTCTGGCGCGCTCTGCTTCCCACGCTCTCTCTTGCTGCTCCTGCTCCTCTTTGGCTTTGAGGTACTCCTCTGGCACCTGCCAGTTCTCCTGAATGGCCTTGACCAGAAACGCGGCCTTGTCCTGAGCGCGGCTGTAGTCAATGGCCTCGATCCACTTGCGGATCGCGTTGGGGTTGCTGTGCTTGACCAGGTCTCTGGCTGTGCTCTCGGACACATTGAGCCGGACAAGCTCAGCAACTAGGGCTTCGTCTTCCTCTGATATGAGTTCGGCTGCGGTGGTGGGCTTTGCAGGCCCGGCCTCGAACTCTTCGTCCATGCCGGGCAGGGTCTCCTGTACCCCGTTGGTTAGTCGGCGCTCGGCTTGCGCCCGACGGATTTCATCCCTGGCGCGCTCTCCGGGCCGGTAGAAGATGAGCCAATCCCCTTCATCCCGGGCCTCTCGCCACTCGTAGCTTGCCAGAAAGCCAGTGGCGACCAGCTCCTGATGCCCCGGGTTGAGTTGCTTCCTGGCGTCGGACAGGTACTGATGCTGTTCGACGGGTAAGAGTTGAGTGAGCGTGGAGTATTTGAAACAGACCTCAGCCTGCCGATGGTGTCGGACGCCGTAGAACTTGACGCCGAGGATCTCATAGAGCCGGCTGGCTATGGGGCTGCGCAGGCTCCTCTGGTAGTGGTAGTCCAGGGGTTTGACGTAGAAGGAGTTCAGGCTTTGCAGGTAGAGGTCGCTGAGGTAGAGGTAGTTGGTGTCGGCGA
>JAKORR010000375.1 GCA_029777735.1 Armatimonadota bacterium
GAAGCGCCCACCCGTTAAGCTGCCCCCACCACCTTCACCTTCACCACCCCTCACGAGCTTTTCGGATGATTTCGAGGACACACCCGTAGGACAGAAGCCCAAGCTGGCCGACATGAGTGCCAGCTTTGAGGCGGGAGCCTCGATCCTCGTCAGCGACGAGACCGCTGCCGGCGGCAAGCATAGCCTTAAGTTCACCGACGCTCCCGGCCAGGAGAACACGTGGCAGCCTCATATGCGCTATTTACCTCGTATCTCCAGAGGTACTGTGCGTCTGTCCTTCGATGTTTTGCTCAAAATGGATGCAATTCTAGCTGTAGAATGGCGAGACTGGCGAAGCACACCTTATGTCGTAGGGCCCTCGCTACGACTGGGGGCAGGTGGACAATTCACCGCGAATGGCGTCGTAGTAACCGAAGTGCCGACCGACCAGTGGATCCACGTCGAGGTAGTCTGCCCTGTGGGGCAGGGGGCTGAACCCGCCTACAGCCTCACGGTGTCAGTGCCAGGCCGCGATCCCGTGAAGATAGACAAGGTGCCGCTGCAGACGGAAAGGTTGCGCCAGCTCAACTGGGTCGGCTTCATCAGCGACGCCGACGTCGCCACGGCGATATATGTGGACAACGTGAGATTGGCCGTAGAGTAGCCCTCTGCACTTTGCGCGCTGAGGTCATATCAATAGGTCTTTGGCGCTCATTGGAGCACACAAGGCCTCTTCTCCTGGCGTCCCGTGTCCAACACGCGCCATGGGGCTTTTACTGAGCCACGGCCCGCGCCGCGTCGAGCAGAATCGTCAGGGCCTGTTCGACCTCGTCCTCGCTCACGATCAGCGGCGGTGCAAGTCGCACCAGCGTCGGATCGTGCATGGCGTTCACGAGAAGCCCGCGCTCCATGCAGGCGGCCTCGAGCTCTCGCGCTTTGGGCTGCGACAGGACCACCGCTTTGAGAAGCCCGCGCCCTCGGCAGCCGACGATCAGGGGCTCCTCAGCGGCCATGCCGCTAATTCGCGCCTCGATGAGTGCTCCCATCCGTGCGGCATTGCTCACAAGATCCTCCGACTCGATGACGTCTATGGTCGTCAGGGCCGCTGCACAGGACACAAAGTTGCCCCCAAAGGTGGACGCATGATCGCCCGGTTGGAAGGCCGTCGCTACTTCCTCCCTCGCCAGACACGCGCCAATAGGAATCCCAGACGCGAGTGCCTTCGCCAGCGTCATGATGTCCGGCTCGATGCCCGAGTGCTGGTAGGCGAACCATTCGCCCGTCCGCCCCATGCCCGTCTGCACCTCGTCCAGTATCAGCAGCACGCCACGCTCGTCGCACAACTCGCGTACGGCCGGCAGATAGCTATCGTGGGGCACGACCACACCGCCCTCTCCCTGGAGCGGCTCGATCATCACCGCACACACCTCCTCGTCCACAGCTTCGCGCAGGGCATCGATGTCGTCATAGGGCACGTAGCGGAACCCGCCCGGCAGCGGTGCGAAAGGCTCGCGGTACTTCGCCTGCCCTGTCGCGGTCACTGTGGCCAGCGTGCGGCCGTGGAAGGAGTACTCGGCCGTGACTATCGTACGGGCCGAAGACGCCTTGTGCCTGCCCGCCCACCGTCGCGCCATCTTGATTGCCGCCTCGTTGGCCTCCGCGCCGCTGTTAGCGAAAAAACACCGATCGGCGAAACTCAGCTCAACCAGCCGCTTGGCAAGCTCCACCTGTGGCGGGATACAGTAGAGATTTGACGTGTGTATCAGGGTACTGGCCTGTTGCTGTATGGCCGTGACGACGCGCGGGTGACAGTGCCCGGTAGAGCACACGGCTATGCCGGCGAGGAAATCCAGATACTTGCGACCGTCGGCATCCCAAAGCCAAGCGCCGCGGCCTCGCACAAAGGCCACCTGCGGTGCCCCATAGGTCGGCGCCAAATATCGCCGTAGCTTCTCGCAATACTCCTTGTTGCTCACTGCTCTGCGCCTCCTGGTTGCCCTGGGCCCTTCGCTGCGGGCTATCTCCGAAAGCGAATCGCGTAGAGATCGGCGTCGCTGAGCGCGAACCTCAGCCGGACCGGTCGGTTAGAGAAGCCAGAGACGTCGCCGCCGGTCCTCCACCTCACAACCTCCTCGATGGCGTCACCATAGATCTCGGGACAGTCGTCAAGACTGTAGCCTCCAATGGGCTGGCCCTCGACATCCTGTATCTCAACCCTCACGCTCCCCGCAGCCGAAGTGGAGTAGTTAATTGCCAATTCGCAGCCCTCAAACACCAGGGGCCGCGTCACGAACTCTCCGCCGGCGAACTCAGCGTGCGCGGACACGAACCCGTCCGTTCTCAGCGTAAAGCGCCTCAACCGGTTACCGTCCAGGTAGTAATGCTCGTTGAAGTAGAAGGACAGTTCATCCGGCGCGCCAGCTATCGATGATCGAGTCGGCAGCAGGCCCCAAGCGGCGTAGTTGTTGCGCTGCCACCATCGTTCGCGCTGCAGCCCGGGCCGCAGAAAGGCTTCCAGCCACCGGTGCCAGTGCAATCCGTCGCGACTGGTCATCAGCACGCCGTCCGAGACCCCGTTGTAGGGATGGTCCTCTATCTTCTTGCGCTGCTCCATGAAGCGCATCGGGCAGCCCAGGAGGAGGTGCGGCGCCCGAAAGTACGGTATCACGGTGTTCGTGTAAAGATGTTCGCGCGGTGCATCGCCAAAGTCGAGCCATTCTGGCTGCGTCCAGTGCAGGAAATCCTTGGACGTGCAGGTCATGATGTCGCGCACGCCGTCACGGAAGCCACGGTGATATTCTGCGTAGCGGCCGCGGACCGAGTCCCAGAAGGCCAAGTTCTGCGAGTCAAAGGCGCCCTCGGTGATGACCGGCCTGTCCTGCATCAGTGACCAGTGCAGGCCATTTGACGACTGGAAGGCCAGCAGCCCTCTTTCATCGCCGCCCAGGGCCTTGTACCGCGCCTCGGGCCTGCACTGCGGATTGTTGTCACGAAAGGGCGTGAAGTTATGCGTGCCCGGCCCATTCATCCAGATGATGTTGTTGGCCGCAGACCCTCCCCACTTGTGCAGCCCCAGCTCCGGGCGATACCACTCGACGCCGTCTACACTCTCCGCGTAGCACACAACCTGGTGCTTGCTCTGCCCGCTGGCCCAGTCGAAGTGAGACCCCCGGTAGTACATGCGATAAAGGTTCTCGTCCTGGAAAACCGTCACGTAAGCGGACGTGTTGCCTTCCCAAGGGCGGTCAAAGACAATGGACACTTCCTGAGGTATGGGGTGCTGAAGCCGCAGCTCCACACCTGCTCTGTGCTCGATCAGCCAGTCGTCCACAAACAACTCCAGGCGCGAGTCGATGCGGCACACATCGGCCTGTTGGCCCCTGCCAGTGTTAGCGTTGGCTCCCTTCACCGTCTCTCGCCTCCCGTCACTCCTATCGCGTGTCGGCGACGCTGCCTGCGGCTCTGCACAAGTGAATAGGGTTTATCTCCAACTCGTGCCTCGAGGCCTCCCAGCCCAACTGCGGTTCTCTCGCCGGCCTAGCGCTCGATCATGGTACCAACGCCGCGGTCAGTGAACAGCTCCATGATTATCGAGTGGTGTAAGCGTCCATCGAGCAAATGCGCTCTAGGCACCCCAAGCGACACCGCGCGCACGCAGGCCTCCACCTTGGGTCGCATGCCGCCCTCAATCTGGCCCGACTCCAACATCATCTGCGCCTCGGCCATCTTGAGCGTCGCGACGAGGCTGCCCTCGTCCGCTGGGTCGCGCAATAGGCCCGGCACATCGCTAAGCACGATCAGCTTCTCAGCGGACAGCGCCCCCGCTATCTCTCCGGCCGCCGTGTCTGCGTTGATGTTGTATGCCTCGCCATCCTCGCCTGTGCCAATCGTGGACACCACGACCAAATAACCCGCCTCGCTCAGCGTCTTGATCAGCTCTGTGTGGACCTCAATAATCTCACCAACGTGCCCTAGGTCGACCGCGCCGCCGCACTTCTTGCAGGCCACCAGTGTCTTTCCATCCTTACCCGAGACTGTCACGGCCCGTCCGCCGGCCTGGTATATGTGGGTCACCAGGTCCTGCCCAATTAGCCCCACCAGCACCATTTGCACGATCTCCATCGTCTCCACGTCGGTCACGCGCTGCCCGTCGACAAAAACCGGCTCCTTCCCCATCTGCTTCATCAGCGAGCTGATGCGCGGCCCACCGCCATGCACCACGAGGGGCTTGATGCCAACGTGCTGAAGCAGCACCAGGTCCTGCGCCACCGAGCGCTTGTGCTCATCGCTGACCATAGCGGCACCGCCGTACTTGATCACCATGGTCGTCCCGGTCCACTGCCGGATGTAGGGCAACGCCTCGACGAGGATCTCAGCCCGCATACTGTGCTCGACCATAACTTTATCTCCCCTGCTCTCTAGCCGGGCCCTCGTAGCCCGCATTCTCGCGCACATAGTCCTCCGTGAGGTCACACGTCCAAGCCGTGGCGCAGGCCTTCCCACGGCCCAAATCGACCACTATCTCAACCTCGCGGCCAGCCAAGGCGGCCTCCGCCGCTTTCGGGTCGTAGGGCTGGGGCTGTCCGTCGCACCAGACCCGAAGGCCCGCAAAGTCCACAGTCACAGCTGCCGGGTCCACGATGCCGCCTGCACTCCCCAAGGCCGCCACCACTCGCCCCCAGTTGAACTGCTTCCCATACAACGCTGCCTTGAGCAGGTC
>JAKORR010000376.1 GCA_029777735.1 Armatimonadota bacterium
ACGGGAGTTTTGTCTGGGAGTTGCTGGCGAGTGATGGCCTCAGTGGCGTTGCCACTGTTGCCTGGCAGTATCCGGGAGAGGAGGTGTGGTACGCACTGGCAGCCAAGGACGAGGTTTATGGCGGTCGCTTCGAGACCTGCAGGCTTCTGGTGCCGCCGGACATAAAGCCCGCAACCAAGATTACTGTGCGGGTCCGGGACTTGGCTGGGAACTCAACCGACCTGGTGGTGACAGTCCCTGAGGCCGAGAAGGCGGATTGAGCGCTGCGATCCGCCAGCGGCCAAGCTGCGGCTTCGACCGTCCTGTGAGAGGGTAGCTGCTTTGCTGCAGCGTGTTTATGGGGTCCCACCCCGTCCAGTGCGCCAAGGTGTGGTCAATAGCCTTGTGAGGACCATTTTGTCTCAGAACACCACGGCCGCCAATGCCGACAGAGCCTACCGCCACCTCAAGGACTCGTTCCCGCACTGGCAACAGGTGGCCCGGGCACCGGAAAGAGCAGTGGTCGAGGCCATCCGGCCAGCAGGACTCGCCTCGCAGAGAGCCAAGGTCATCCAGTGTGTCCTCACCCGCCTTGAGGCTGAGGACGCAAGTCTTCAGTGCGAATACCTTCAGTGCAAGCCGACGGCTGCTGTGCTGGAGTATTTGGAGGCTTTTCCCGGTGTGGGACCGAAGACGGCGGCGTGTGTGGTGCTGTTCGAACTGGGCCGAGCCGTTTTCCCGGTAGATACACACCTGCTACGGATCTCCAAGCGCCTCGGGTGGGTCGCTCCTGAAGTCTCCGCGCCGCAGGCACAGCGATTTCTCGAGCCCCTGGTACCAGAGAGCTTGCGATACGAACTGCACGTGAACCTGATCGCCCACGGCAGGACCACGTGCCGTGCGCAGAGGCCCAAGTGTACGGAGTGTGTCCTGGCACGCCTTTGTCGAAGGCAGGGATGTACGGCATAATGCTGGTGGAGTGCTTTTCCGAGAGTACGGATGCCACCATGAGCCCTGACCAGCTTTTCCAAGAGTTGCCACCGTTTGACATTCTCCTCCGGCTGCTGTCGGCTTGGGCTTTCGGAATGCTGATGGGCATAGAGCGTGAGCGGCACGGGCGGGCGGCGAGTGTACGTACTATGGGACTGGTGTCGGCTGGCGCCTCCCTTTTCACCATTCTCTCCATCAGTCTAGTCGGTGATCATTCCGACCCTGGCCGGATTGCGGCCAACATCGTTACCGGGATCGGGTTCCTGGGCGCCGGGGCCATCATGCGCTACGGCACGTCGGTTCATGGTCTGACTACGGCCGCGAGTGTCTGGATGGGCGCGGCCATCGGCATGGCCTGCGGCTTTGGCGCCTTTGTCGTTGCTTCCATGGCCACCGCGTTAGCCTTGCTGACACTAGTCATCCTCAGGCCCCTATCGCACGGTCTGCGACCAACCGTCAGCGGAGCCTCGATAGCCATGTCAGTGAAGGTCAGCCCGGAGTTGCTACAGCAGATTGCCGAGCACATACGGGAGAGGGGCGGCGCCATCGTCAAAATGGAGCTAGGCCCCGAGAGAGGAAAGCATCAGCTACTGCTTGTGGAGGCCACCTTTGTCGAAGAGGCTGATCTCGGCGAACTGGTTGGTGCGCTGGCCTGCCTCAAGGGCGTGAGCGAGGCTCATCTGGTCTGAGCCCACGGCATGACGGACGGGGACCTCAGAGTGGGCTGCGTCAGAGCGTCGGGCTATGGCAGGGACACGCTGGGTCATCGTCGTAAGCCCGCGCGATGGCCCGGGTTAGGTTGAGAACGATGTCCCAGCTTTCTTGCATGGTCGCCGTCACTTCCGACGACGAGGGATGATGACTCTCCACGCCAGCTGCCAGGTTTGTCACAACACAAAGCGAGGCGTAGCAAAGCCCCTTCTCGCGAGCAAGCGCCGCCTCTGGGATTGCCGTCATCCCCACAAGGTCGGCGCCCAGAATCTGCAGCATCCGGATCTCGGCCGCGGTTTCAAAACGCGGGCCCTCCATGCAGGCATAGACCATTCCTGCGTGCAACTGCTGGCTCAGAGACTGGGCGGCCGCCAGGGCAACCTGTTGTAGGTGCGAACAATAGGGAGTCGTGAAGTCAACGCACAAGATCTCGTCCTCGTGGAAGGTCAGGCACCGGTTCTTGGTGAAGTCGAGGATCTGGTCGGCAAGACACAGCATCGAGGGCTTTATTTTGGCATGCAACGAACCCACTGCGTTGGTCGCCAAGATGCCCGTGCAGCCCACTGAGGACAGTGCCGCGATATTCGCCCTGTAGTTCACGCGATGCGGCGGAACCACTGTGCTCTCACCGTGCCTCGCCACACAAACGACAGGGCGATCCTCGATCTGGCCTGTCCTAAGCTGTACAGCTCCCCACTGTGTGTCCACAACCTGAGAATCAAGCCCCAACTGTTCAC
>JAKORR010000377.1 GCA_029777735.1 Armatimonadota bacterium
ACTCAATATTGCTTCCCTCTCATCTGATTCGGTTCCTGGTTGCTGAAGCACCTGGTTCTGCAGCGCTTCGACAATCCGCGAGAGAGGGCAAGCATTCTCTCGTAGTGCTGCCTGTTTCCGTCGGCTCAACACCGTACCTTTCCTTGGCGCCGCCTGGGCACTCTCTACGGCCTCCGAAGGATAGGGGTAAACGTTGCCGTGCCTTCGCCCGCTGTTTCTGATAGACTTCGCTGGTACCGCGATGGTGTCTTCGGCCCGCAAGGAGCTCGTCATGGCAAACGTACTGCTCGTCAGTTACGCTGGTTATCCCTATACGCCAAGCAGTCTGTGCCCCGACAACGGACTGGGGATCTTGGCCGCCGTCCTCCGCGAGGCAGGCCACCACGTGCGTATCCTCGACTACGGGACTCTGGCGACAGTTCGGCGTCTGTTCCCGCAGGAGCTATCCCAGCGGGTGGCGCCCCTGCTCCAAGAGCTGAGCACCAGCGCGGCCGCCCAGTCCGGTTCCTCGCCGTTGCTTCTCCAGGAACTGGCGAAGGCCGACGAAGCCCTTCAGCAACACCAGACGCGGGAGCTGGAGGCCATAGCCGATGAGGTACTGCGTAAGGTCGACGACCTTGAGCCGGCGCTGGTAGGCTTCAAGCTGTGGAACGGCGACGGCTTTTCAGGCTCGGTGGCTATCGCTGAGCGGATTCGCTGCCGGCATCCGTCGCTCTGCCTCATTGCGGGCGGGCCTCACGCTACCTGGTGCGGCCCGTATATCTACGAGCGCACCGACGTCTTCGACGCCGTGATTCTAGGCGAGGCCGAACAGCGAATCGCAGAACTTGTCGCCTGCGCTGTCAAGGGGCGGCCCTTGGACGATCTTCCAGGTATTGTCCGCTCTGCTCAGGACCGGTCCGTCCCGTCGGCGTCCATGGACCTGGCCGAGCTGCCGCGCGCGGTCTACGACGAAGACGTCTACCCGGCCATGGCCGATGACCAAAAGCTCAAGCTGATCGTCCTGGACGACAGCCGCGGGTGCCCTTACTGCTGCGCCTTCTGCACCCATCCCTACGAGAGCGGGCAGCGCCTGCGCACACGACCCGCCACGCGCATCGTCGACGACATGGAGGCCTACGTCTGCGACTACGGTGTGCGGGCTTTCCGGTTCGCGGGGTCGTCTACGCCAGGCAGCCTCATGGCCGAGGTGGCTCAGGAGATCCTCCGCCGCGGCCTGGATGTGGCCTACACCAGCTTTGCCCATTTCAGCAGCAGCCTGCCGAACCACTTCGAGATTATGCGCCGCTCGGGCCTACGCGCTCTGTTCTTCGGCCTCGAGACAGGCTCGGAGGAACTGCTTCACCGCGCTACGGGCAAGCCGCTCAAGCTTGACGAGGTAGTGGAAACTGTTCGAGCTGCCAAGGCCGCTGGTATCGCCGTGGCCTGCAGTATGATCGTGCCCCTGCCCTTCGAGACTGAGGAAACGCTCGAGGAGAGCCTACGCCTGCTTCTCGCGCTGCGCCCCGATTCGGTACCCGTTCAGTTCCCGGGTCTCCTCCCCGGCAGTCGGTGGCTTGAAGAGCCAGAGGCCTACGGCTTTGAGGTAGACAGAGACCAGTACATGCGCGAGAACATGGACTACAAGATCAAGTTGCTCTTCCCGCCGACCTTCTGGAAGCCCCTACCCTACAAGCTCAACGGCAGGAGTTTCGACGAGTTCATCAAGATTACCCTAGGCTTTGCCGCGAAGCTAGAGGCCAACGGCCTTCTCACTAATGTGCCTGATGACAACATGCTCATGGCTGAGCTTACGGGCATGGACTACAGGGCCTTCCGCGATGGAGCCCGCGCCTGGTGCGCCCTCGGGCTTGCGGACGCTCTGCAACAGTTTGTGAGCCGCTTCAACTCCGCCGCGAGTCCCTCTTCCTAGCCCTTGCCCTCTCGCCTGCTGCTTCAGCAGCCTGCGCCAGGTTCTCTCTAGCTCACGCTCGAGGCCGCACGCTCAATCAGTGAGCGTACGCGGTTCGTGAACTCGTCAAGGTCAAAGGGCTTGCTCATCAACATGTCCTCGGGACCCTCGCCGCCGTGGATGTACCCACTGACAATCATCACAGGCCTACTGGCGTCTAGGGTCTTGATACGGCTTGCCAGCTCTCTGCCGGTCATTCCCGGCAGTTCATGGTCCGTGACGACGACCAGCGGCCGCCCCTCGGCTTCTCTCTGAAACTCCTCGAAGGCCGTCCACCCCTCCAGCCCGTCGCTGGCCTGGAGTACCCGATAACCCTCTGCCTCCAGTATGGCCGCCATCAGGCTACGCATGGCGGGTTCGTCTTCAATCAGCAGGACCGTGCCCGAGTCGCGCCTTGCCTCCGCCAGTGGCTTCACTTCGCCGACTGTTGGCAGCTCGATAGTGACTGTCGTGCCGCGCCCTTCTTCGCTGTCAAGTGTCATCCGGCCGTTGTGCTGGCGCACAACCTTGTCTGCAATGCTTAGACCCAGGCCCGTGCCTCGCACTTGCTTGGTCGAGAAGAACGCTCGCGTCGCCTTGGATGCGACCTCGGGCGACATCCCACACCCATTGTCTGCCACCTCAATGCGCACCACGTTTTCCCTCACCTCTGTGCGCACCTCGATCACGCCATGGCCCGCCACGGCATCGAGAGCGTTCTCCAGAAGGTTCATGAGGACGTTGCGCAGCGACACCTCGTCGCCGCGCACCAGCGGCACTGGCCTCAGCACCGTCCTGAGCTCCACGTCCAAGCCCTTGGCCGTTGTCTCTTCCCTCTTCAGGGCAACTGTGCCTGATACCAGCTCGTTGATGTCCAGCTCCGTTGTCTCCAACAACGCTCCCTGGGTGCGCGTGAAGTCACGCACGCGCTTGACCATAGCTGAGCAGTCCTCAGCCGCCTGTACTATGCTTCCCAGCCTTGCCACTACCGTCTGCAGGTCTGTCGATGGGTGGCTGTCGATATGGCTTATCAGGAACTGTGCGCTCGTTAGGATAATCGTCAGCAGGTTGTTTATGTCGTGCGTGACTTCCGCCGCGACTTCTCCCAGTTCCGAGAGCTCCCGCAACGAGTCCAAGTCCTCGGTGATCGCCGTCTGGAAGAGCTGGAGCCTGTCCAGCGCGTTGGTCAACGAGGATGCCTCGGGGGCGTCCGCGAGAGCCCTCGCCCGCCACGCTATCGCCTCCGTCAGCTTCCCGAGTTGGCCCATCAGCATCTCCGCATCGTGCTGCTGGCGGCGCGATCGCAGGGCCCTATCCACGATACGCTCCACATCCGACACTGAGTACGGCTTGATAAGGTAGTCAAGGGCCCCGCACTGAACCGCTATCCGCGCCGACTCCACTGCCGCGTAGGCCGTGATGATTGCCACCTCAACATCGGGATGCTTTGCCTTGATAGCCTCAAGCACTTTCGTGCCGCTCATGCCCGGCATCCTCAGGTCCAGGAAGACAAGATCCGGCTTTTGTCGCTCCACTTCAGCCAGCGCTTCCTCGCCGCTGCTCGCGGTGCGCACGTCGTGCTCTGCTTTCAATATCATGCGCAGAGACTCTCGCGGCCCTAGTTCATCGTCAACTATCAGAATGTTGCCACGCATTCCTCAGTCCGCTCCTCCGGCCTAAAATCTCGCCGGGTCTGGGTAAGGGGGAAGCAGAATCCTGAAAAGGATGCCGCTCGCTTCACGAGTTACCTCAAGAACTCCGCCCTGGCTCTCTATCAGCCTCTGACTAGCCGACGGGCCCAGGTCAATATCAGGGTGTTCAAGAACATAGGATGGGTCCAGAAGCTTCTGCGGGTCATCGTCCGCCGGCAAGGCAGCCGCGGCTCGCACCAGAAGGGCCACTGGCCGGTCACCCGATGCCCCGTTGTATAGCTTGGCTTCTATTGTCACCCTCTCTTGCGTATCACCAAGCCCAAATCTTAGCAGGTGCGAGAGGGCAGCTGCCATGACGCTTGGATCCACTCTTACCATCGGCAGGTCTCCACTGATCCTTGAGATCACTCGCGTGCTTGCCGTTTCATCCAACTGCTCCAGCCGAGTCATCGCTAGCTTCACGATCTCTGGTATTTGGACAACCTGTTGGTCGGATCCGGGCGATTCGGCCAGCGACATCAGTTTAGTCACCAGATCGTCCAGACGACGCACGTCGCGCCTGACAAGCTCCGCCCATTGCCCAAACTCTGGGTCCTCAAACTGCTTGGGCATTACCTCTGCAAAGGTATGCACCGTCACCAGTGGGTTCTTCAGCTCGTGCGCCACGCGGGCTACGATCTGATTGATGACTTCGTTGCGCTCCACCTTCCGCCGCTCTTCCTGCAGCGCCCGCTCTGTGGTGATGTCCTCCAGCAGCAACATGCTTCCAATCAACACGCCCCGCGCGTCCATCAGCCTGCGTGTCGAGATGCGCAGCACCACCCGTCCGCCGAGGACCACTACTTCCTCCCTTGAACGCTCCTCGCCGTGTACCAAGCACGCGTAAAGGTAATCCCCCAAGGGTGATGGTAGCGAGCGCAGGTTCCCCCCCACACACTCCTCCGCGTCCAGGTTCAGCACTTGGGCCGCGTAGGGATTACAGACCTCCACCTTTCCCTCTGTGCCCAGGGTTATCACGCCGCTTTCCATGGTCGAAAGCACCTGGGCGATGTACTTATTGCGCGCCGCCAGTTCCTGGTGTAGTTCAGCCTGGCACACGGCCGCGGCTGCGCTCGAGGATAGTGTAAACAGGCCCTCGGCCTCCGCCGCAGTGTAAGGCGTACCGAGGGCCTTCGGTCCCACCACCATGATCCCGCGCAGCACACCTTGCGACAACAGCGGGACCGCCAGCACACCCCCGATCAGCTCGATATCTCGCAGTATCCCCGCCCGCAGCCGATTGGCCACCAGATTCTCCCGCGTGACAACTCCCCGGTTACGTTGTAGGCAGAGCGGCAGAGGATCACTCGCCTGCAGCCGGGTTGCGTCCCGCAGAAGCGGCGGGAGACCCTCGGCTCGCACAACCACGAACTCCTTTCCCTCCGCCTCACGCCACAGCAGGCAGTAGCTGACACACCTCGTCGCTTCCTGCACAGCATCGCAGTAGGCTGTGAACAGCTCTTCAAGGTCCGCGCTTCCCGCCACTCGCCGGATCATCCTGTATAGCGAATGCTCTGTCGTGGCTAAGTACCCGTCGCCTGGCCAAGATGGCCCGCCACCTGGCAAGGCCACGGCCTCTGTCTCCGCTTCCATGAGTTCGCGCCTGTAACCGTCCGCGACCAGAGCTAGCAGCGGCCCAATCTGCGCCTGCACCTGTGTCGCAGAACCCGTCGTGATCAACCAGAAGTCCGGCGACACCGCCTCCTCCGCTCTCGCCCGTTCGCTCGTCTCCTCGCTTGCCGCGCAGACCACCAAGCTCCTAGGATGCAGAGCCCGTGTCTGCTCGACTGCACGAATCACCGCCTCTGTCATCGGCTCACCGTCAATCACAAACAGATCCACTGGGATGTTCTCAGGCAGGACGCTCGCGCTCGAATCCAGCCGCCCCGTGAAAACCGTGACTGCCGGCGAGAGGGCCGCCTGCAGTGCCTCTGCCCGCTGCCGATCTTCTGAAAGTACCACTGCTGTGATCATGGTGCGGTCACTGTTGTCGATACTTGATCTACAGCCACTGGCAGTCTGATGATGAAGACCGTCCCAGCTTCCTCATCGGATTCGACATTCACTCTGCCGCCATGCTGCTCGATTATCGTATGACAAATAGACAGGCCAAGCCCCGTGCCCGTGCTCTTGCTGGTGAAGAAAGGCTCGAATATCCGCTCCCTATCCTCGGGGGCAATGTAGCTGCCCGAGTTCCACACCTCTATCGTCACTTGTCTGGCGTCCGCCGGCTCTTTCTCCACCAATTCGGCCCTTAGTTCCACTCTGCCCCCTTCCGGCGCAGCTTCCAGCGCGTTGAGCACCACATTCGCCACTGCTTGGTGCAGCCTCGCCTCATCGCCCAGCACACTCGGGCAGTTTGCCGGTACCTTCACCGAAAGGCTGATACCTCGCGCCTCAGCCATCCCTGACAGCGCCCGGGCCAAAGCCTCAAGCAGCGACTTTATACTTACAGGCTCATGGACCATACTAGCCGGGCGCGCAAGTATCAGGAACTGGGACACCAACTCCTCTAGCCGATTCACCTCAGATCTGGCTACCTTGAGGAAGGACTCCCGGAACTCGGGATCGTCCAGACGCGTGGGAGCCAACTCAGCGAAGGTCCGGATAGCCACCAGGGGATTCCGTATCTCATGGGCCATACCTGCCGCCAGCGCCCGGATAAGATGTAGCTTTTGAGCTTCCTGCTCGGCTCTGCGCAAGGCCTCCTCCGTGCGTAGGTCGTGCAGCACGATCCCCACGCCCTCCAACTCATCCCTCGGCCCGTGAAGGGCAAAGGTGCTGCAGGCCACCGGTATCTCCCCGCGATCCCCCAGCAGAGACCGTGCCCCCGAGGTCGTCTGCCCCTGCTCCACCACAGCCTGCAGCCACCTGACCAACCCCGGCGGCAGTACCGACAGGTCCTTCCCGATCAGGTCCTCCTCGCGTTTTGACAATAACAAGCACGCCGCCGGATTCACAGCGTAGATGCGCTGCGCGGCGTCGATCACGATCAGCCCACTCTCCATCTGGGCAATTACCTTTTCCGTACGTTCCTTCTCCGCCAAGATACGGCTCTGCAGCTCGGAGTTCTTCACCGCGATAGCCGCATGGGCGGCCACTGTATCAAGCAATACCAAGTCCGAAGGCGTGTACATATCCCGCGACAGTCGCGGCCCAAGGATCTGCAACCCTATGGTCTCTTCCTGCCAACGCAGGGGCAACACCACCTCGGCCTGCAGGACCTCCAGGACCTCCAGCGTGCCGATGACCCTG
>JAKORR010000378.1 GCA_029777735.1 Armatimonadota bacterium
CCCCTGTCCGGCATGTATCTCGAAAGCCCGGAGGCGGTGCAGGCATTTGAGGAGGGCGCGGCCACCGGGGAGATAGACGGCGCGGCGGGGCCAATCGCGTTCCGGCAGCGCTCGCTCTCCTATGGCGGTCTGGGATGGGTCTCTCCCCCGGTCAACTACTGGCAGCCGGTCTTCAATCCTCGGCTGTGGCTGATCAAAGACAGCGAGGGCCAGTACTGGAACATCCTCGGGCTGCTCATAGACGTGATCAACGAACTGCACATCTACCCGCGCCCGTAGCACTGCGGCGCGCGCACTGGCGGCGGGGCCAGGGCGTCGGCTGATGGTGGGGGGCGCAAGGGGCCGGGGCGGCGGGGGCCGGAAAGCCGTCCGCAGGACACGCCGGCACGAAGCGCGGCACCCTGGCGCTCCCACCCCACCGCGCTGCTCCCGCATGGAAAGGAACGAATGGACAGGTCACACGTGGAGGCCGTGCTTGACGGGCTGGATCCCGTCCTGCGGCGGAAGGTGGTCGCGGTCTGCGGCGACTGCTCCCACCACGAGGAGGTTCCCCAGGGCTGGCAGTTGCTGCCTTACCAGGGATGGCGCTCGGCGAAGGAGCAGGAGCGGCTGTTCCGCGAGGGGCGCACGAAGCTCCGGCGGTCAAAGCACAACCTGACACCGGCGCGGGCGTGCGATGTGGTGTGGTGGCATCCCGTCAAGGGGTGGTCGTGGGATGGGTCGCTCCCCTGGCATCTCGTCGGGTCCTCGGCAAAGGCGCACGGGCTGACCTGGGGCGGGAACTGGAAGAAGCTGGTTGACGAACCCCACCTTGAACTGCGCGGGTGGGGAGAAGGGAAGAACGATGGAACAGGCAAGTGAACCGCGCGGGATGTTGCAGGCGTGCGCTCTGTGGCGCAAGCAGGACCGGAACGGCAAGACGTATTACACCGGGCCGATGGGCGGGCTTCAGGTGTTCGTGTTCCCGAACACCAAGAAGGAGAAGCAGGAACAGCCGGACGCCCGGATCGTGATCGCGCAGCGCGAGTTCAAGAAGGAGGGCGGTCCTGCCGGCGGCGAGATGTTCGACGGTGACACACCGGGAGGCGGTGAAGGCTACGAACCCGGCCAGGACGGCTAACACGGGCATATAGCACGCGAGCGCAAGGGGTCTCCCGATGTGGGAGGCCCCTTCGTCGTCTCTGGGTCGTCGGCGGCAGGAGGCCGATGCGGCGGTCATTTGATAATCGTGACGGTCTCTTTGCCGGTGCTCAGGAGGCCCTTCTCGGGTATCTCAAGGTACAAGCCTGACGTGAGGGAGTCCTTGGGGATCTCGAACGCCGTTGCGGTGCGCTTGGTAACGCCGGGGTGCAGCTCAGAAAGGAGGAAATCCTTGTTCTCGCTTGTCATCATCAGAGCCGTGTTGGCTTCGGATGAGGGGCTATATCGGCGACCTTGGGGGTCCACGAGTGTGAAATCGTCCGTCAGCACGACCTTTGTCTCGTTGGCGTTGTTGAGGATAGAGAAGTAAACGATCACGTAGGTAGCTTCCGGGGCGGCAGTCTGGTGCGTGAACTCATTGCCCAGGGTATGTGCCGTACGGACCTTGTCGACACGGTAAGTGAAATCACCGAGCGCGAAGGATTCGCCGATGGCTCTATGGGCAGAAGAGGATGCCTTCTGGCTAGAGTCGTCGGTGTTGTGCGAAGAGGCGATAGCCCCTATGACGATGGCGATCACCAGGATGGCGAGACAACCGACGACGGGGTTGCCCTTGGCTGCGGGTTTGGTGGGCTGGCCTTGGGCAAGGGGCGGGGTCGCAGGTCGGAAAGGCGTGGCGGGCTTGGAGCCGGATGCTGCTGCAACCATCCGGCTCTGAAGCTCGTCGCGGATAGCCTCAAAGGCAGGCTGGGAGTTGGTAAAGAACGTTACAGTGTTCTCGTCGCGGTCGTTAGGCTTGTTGTGGGGAACGCCGATCAGGGCTATCTGGAGGTAGCCTGCCGAGAAGACCCCTGCTTTCTTGAACTCAACCGAGGAGATCTGAGAAATGGGGATCTCCCTATCACCCTTGAACCCGTGTGATAGTACCGCACTGAAGCCTTGGCGCTTGATGCGGAGAGTCGAGTCGGTTAGCTCCAGTTGGCCGTTGTTGCCTTTGGCCTCCATGATAACGATAGACATATAGCCTCCTGTAGGATATGGGATGGCAAGCCCGGATTGCTGATGGCGCGCGATGAGCCGCGCCGGTCTACTGGCTTTTCGGAATCATTTCTCGGCGCTCGTGCGGAGTCCTTCTGGGGGTTGGGGGCGCGGCGGGTGCAAACGGGCTGTGGTGCCAGGTGCTTGTGACCAGAGGAGGGGGGCGTTGGCAAGGGGGCAAGGGGACGGAGGTGGGAAAGGCAGCCCAGAACGCGCTATGCTCCGGGCTGTGTCGGTTCGTCTGCTGCTTGGCGTTCTTCACCCGCTCCGGGGATTGACGGCTCCGGCCTGGGCGTGATAAACTCTTAGGTGACGAACCCATAGGTTCAGCATCTTTGAACGCTTGGGTTCGCGGAATCCGGGGCAGTCGGAGGTGCCGCGAACCCGCATGAATGCTAGGTTTCTGGCCCTTAGATGGCAACTTGGATGGGGGCCAAGGGGTCGCTGGTTCAAATCCAGTCGCCCCGACCAGTCTAACAAACAACAGGTAACGCGCGGGTTTTGGCAGCCAGCTGCCTCCCACCGGGAGGGTGAGAGCATCTAGACAGCTGGAACGGCCGG
>JAKORR010000379.1 GCA_029777735.1 Armatimonadota bacterium
CTGGAGTGCAACCTGGTGAGGTTCCCTGTGATCTGGCGTCTACATCGAGCCTGTGAAAGACACATGGGACTATGCCGGGGCCAAGGCCTGCCACCAGTACTGTCTGGGGTACACGGCTACGATATCCAGCAGCGGCCGAATGCTATGCCGTTCATCCCCATGGCATACAGGGGCTTATCTCGCCCAAGATAGTCCCAATGCAGATCTGGGCGGATGGACTCAGACAAGAGGGAGGGGCTCCTGCGTCAGAGCCGCTCTCTCGAATAGCTTGGTCATATAGCTCCGGCTGCCTTGTCGCACCTGGCCGATTCTCCTCTTACCACTCCCACGCACCAGCCCGACCTGATCCTGCAGCTGGTCAGGTTGGCTTCCACTTCACAGTAGCCTCATCACCAGAGATCGTCCTGCTCGGCACACTGACCTCGGTGGCGTGTCCCGAGCCAGCGGAATGGGATCGCGGCTGCCACGGCCAAGAGAGGTCCTGATGTCCTCCACTCTCTGCACAAACCCCTCGGTGAGGTAGACACTACCGTTGTAGGCGGCCCGCGGTTCGCCCATGAGCAGAGAGACACACCAGGTGTAGCAGGCGTCTGCCGCCTGCGAAGGAGTAGAGCCAGCGGGAGCGGTTCCGGTCTGCTCCGGATAGGCCAGCTAAGCTCCCAGCACCAGAACCACCAGCGCTATCGTTACGATCATCCGCTCTTTCATCTCGGCACCTCCGTATGAGTTCTACGACTAGAAGGATACCGAGATGGAGCCCGGGGTGCACCGAGTGCCGGAGGAGCCTCCTGGGGCCACATTTCTGAGCAGTCTATTGCCCTACCACTCGACCAGACTGCCAGCGCCCCCAACCAGGGAGTTGCTGATTCACACAACTCCTCCGCCGGGCTCGACTCCCGCCGCGCTATCTCCAGCACTATCGGACGCTTAGCTACAGAGGACGGTCACGTCTTGGGATCCGGGGGGCGGGCCTATCCGGCGCCCGCCCTTATAGGTCCCGGCGCCCGAAGGAACGCACGGCCAGGCCCACGGC
>JAKORR010000035.1 GCA_029777735.1 Armatimonadota bacterium
CCCGTGCACATCGGCCCCTCCTTTTCCCTCGGAAAGCAGTCGGACCGTGCCTGTCAACGATGCCCCATGCCAGCTGGAGACACGGGAAGCCGCCTTACTGCTCGACGTCGCTTAGAGACGTCAGACCCTTGGCAAGGGCATTGGGTGGGTTTGAAGGGAGCGGCAGTAGCGAGACGCAGGGAAGCCTTCTCTGTGCTCGCGGGAGCCCACCAAGGCCCAAATCAGGAAGACGCAAGCCGGATGATGCTCGCCCTAGCGGCGGCGCGCACTTCGACAGGGCCTCATGCCCCGGCGGCAGGATCCGAGTACACCGGCTCCAGGTCATCGGCCACAGCACCAACGAGGGTGTAGTCCGTAGGCGCAAGCTGCAGGATGCTACCGGGTACCCACTGGTTGACGGGTCCAAAGGCGACGAGGCGGCCGATGAAGCGCTGCCAGCTTACACCGCCTAGGTTAACGTTCAACCAGAAGGAGCGAAGCCTCGCCCCCAGGATCTCTGCTGGGCCGATGGTCACGGCCCTGGGCGGCACCACTGACCAGTCGCCTCCATGGTGCAGGGCGGTTTGCATGATGGTCATAGGGTGCAACTCCACCAGACGCGGCCCAGCCTGACAGAACTCATCGAGGTTGGAGAACTCATCGCCTAAGTGGGCTTCCCAGAAGGCGACATGCCCACACCAGCCAATGCCGCCGTAGCACACGTCGGCCCCGCCGAGGTCCGCGATCTCCTGGCCGTAGTGGGTGATGTTTGCGGAGGAAGGGAAGTGTATCTGCTCGGCCGGCGGCCGCAGGTCAGCGTCGATCTTTGAAAAGAACCGGTTCCACATGGCGTACTGGAAGGCCCCCCGCCAGTCGGCTGGTGCGGTATTGCCGTCCTGGTCGGCGAACTCATCCATATTGAAGGTATGGACATGCCTCATGGGGATGCGCAGTTGGTTGATTATCGCTGCGGCCTTGTCGTACTGAGCCATGGGGCCGGCGGGCAGAATCGCTACGAAGCGGCGGCATTCCTCGGCGGCAACTTGGATGCGCTGGACTATGTCCAGCGCGAAGGCCAGGAAGAAGCTGTCGGTGTCCTCGATCACCCGGACGTGGAACTGCGGATTGGGGTGATTGCACAGGTCAGCCCGGCGGATGGCTCGCACCCGCGCGCAGACCTCCTGATCGCGAAACGGGATAAACCGCGCGAGCTCGAAGGCAAAGGACATGCAGAGCACCTTCTGTCTGAGATATCGGTCAGCTTGGACATCAGACCCTGACGAGTTCGTGTGTCTCGCCGGCCCGCAACACCGCCAGGGCAATCTCAAGTGCCTTGATTCCCTCGACACCGCCGGTGACAGGCTCGCGCCCCTCCCTGACGCAGTGGACAAAATGTGCCATCTGGCGGTCGAACCAGTCTTGCCCGGTGGTGACCTCGAAGGGAACGGCCTCAGACTCTCCCTCGGTGTTGATGACGTATAGGTTGCCGTCCTCGCTAGAAGCAGGGAAGCAAAGGGCGCCGTCGGGCCCGATGACGTCCTGTGTCGGAGGCACGTGGCAGTTGGGCCCGGGCAGGCCCCAGGACCAGCTTCGGACGATCTCATCACCGGACTGGAAGTGGACGATGGCGGTTCCAGTATCAAGCGCCGTGGAATGCTCGCTGAACCTGGTCAGGCTGCCTAAGGCCCACTTGGCTTCGCCAAAGATGGACCGGGCAAAGTCGTAATCATGCACGCAGCCGTCGAGAAAGGGCCCGCCTCCCTTGTGGGCGTCCACGAACCAGCGCAGCGGCGGGACGCGGATGGCGATGGAATGGCGCCAAATTACGGGGCGCCCAAGCCGTCCACTGGCTATGATCTCACGCAGCGCCAACCACTCTGGCGAGAAGTGACGCACGAAGCCAACCATGAAGCGTACTCCAGCAGTCTCGCAGGCGGTGGTCATCCGGGCAGCGTCTTCCACCGTCATCGCGATTGGCTTTTCACACAGAACGTGCTTGCCCGCAGCCGCCGCCGCGCACACAACCTCCGCATGCAGAAAGGTAGGCACGCAGACCACAACCGCCTCCACCTCGGGCATGGCCAGCAACTCATGGTAGTCGGCCACCCACTGGGAGACGCCGTGCTTCTCGGCTCGGAGTTGTGCGGCCTCCGTGTTCACGTCCGCCACGCACACAAGCCGAGTCTCCGGCAGCTTCGACAGGGCCTGCAAGTGGCTCTCGCTGATGCGCCCACAACCGATAACGCCGAAACCGATCTCGCTCATAACATCACTCCTCGGAAGACCGTCAGGCCGTCGCTGCCGCCGTCCCGGCTCCCCGCAGCGGCACTCACTTGCGCAGGCTCACGCGCTTGAGAGTGAGGTACTCCTCTAGGCTGTAGGACGAGCGGTCGAGGCCAACGCCGCTTTGCTTCAATCCACTATGTGGCAGGTGCACCCCGAAGTGGGGCTCGTTCACACAGACGCTTCCGAACTGTAGCCCCTCGGCGGCACGGAGTGCCGTACTGAGGTTCATCGTGAACACGTAGGCTGCCAGACCGTAAGGTGTATCATTGGATATAGCCAGGACGTCATCCTCATCCGTGTACCGGATCACAGGGAGAATCGGGCCAAAGATCTCCTGCTGAGCCACCCGCATGTCGGGGCGAACATCGCGCAGGATAGTCGGCTCGAAGAAATACCCGCGTTCGGGCTGCTGCGGTCTACGACCTCCGCAGACTATCTGAGCGCCCGCTGCCACTGCCTCACCAACCAAGGTCAGCATATGCTCCCGCGCCTCTGCGGTGATGAGAGGCCCCATCAGCGGACCCTTAGCCTTACCACTGCCTAGCTTGAACGCGGTCGCCCTCTCGGTGGCGAGCGTCAGGAAGTCCTCGTAGACGTCGGCGTGCACCAGGGCGCGGTTGGGCGCGACACAGATCTGGCCGGCGTTGCTGAACTTGAGATCCACTATGCGCTGAGCCGCGTCAGCCAGATCAGCGTCCGGATAGACGATGGCGGGCGCGTTGCCCCCCAGTTCCAGGGAAAAGTGTTTGATACTGGTCGCCGCCGTGGCCATGAGCTCCACCCCGGAGGCCGTGGAACCAATCATGGTTATCAGCGCAGGAAGGGGGCTTTGGAGCAGATGATTGGTGACGGCCCGGTCGTCACAGGCGATGATGTTGACCACGCCCGGAGGAAGGCCCGCCTCCCCCAGCAACTCCCCGGCGGCCAGAGTGGCCAGAGGGGTATGCCGGGAAGGCTTGATGACGGCGGTGCAGCCCGAGGCCAGCACAGGCCCAAGCTTGTAGCCCAGGTTCAGTAGGGGATAGTTCCAGGCCAGAAAGCCCACGACTATACCCAAGGGCTGGCGCAAGGTGTAGTGTAGAAAACGCCCAGTCGGGTCGTGGATGACATCTTGGCGCAGACGCTCGGCTTCCTCGAGAAAGTAGCGCAGAGAAGTCACCAGACAGGTTATCTCGTACGCGGCGGTTTCATAGGGCTTGCCCGCCTCGCGCACCAACAAGTCCGCCAGTCGTTCTCCTTCGTGCTCCAGCAGGGAAACGTAACGCAGGACTACAGCCTTGCGCTCCGCAGGGGGAGTCTGCGACCAGGGACCAAAGGCCTTCTCCGCGGCGGTGAGCGCCGCACGCACAGTGTCCTCATCGGCACTCGCCACCTCCGCAATAATCTCCTCGGTAGCAGGATCAACCACCGGAAACGAGTGTGCGGTACTGACGGGCAGACCATCGATGATGAGTGCGACGACATCCTTCGGCATAGGTTATTCCCCCAGAACTGAGCAATATCTACGCAATATCTACTCGCGGGTCTCCGCCCCGGCCCCCGTATTCAAGTCTACTCGGCCCGGTACTGGCGCACAGCCTCGTGGTTCATTGCGATTCCTATCCCCGGGCGGGTTGGGATTCTGTAGTAGCCATCACTCACGAGAAGCGGCTCGTCGGTGAGCTCATGGCGCCACGGCACATCGGTCATCTGGTGTTCCATTATGAGCAGATTGGGTATAGAAAGGCAAAGCTGTAAGGTGGCGGCGGTGGCGATGGGGCCTACCATATCATGCGGGGCCACCGGGATGTAGTAGGTATCGGCCAGGGCAGCAATCTTCTTGGTCTCCAGGATACCACCGCTGCTCGCGACGTCGGGCATGATGATCCCGGCCGCCTGGTGCTCCAGAACCTCCCGGAACTGGTACCGCGTCGCCAGCGCCTCGCCTAGACACAACGGCATGGCCAACTGGCGGGCCAACCTTGCCAGCGCCGGGACACTTGCAGAGGGAGTAGGGTCCTCGAGCCACATCAGCTGGTACGGCTCAAGAGCGCGACCCAGACGGAGTGCCGAGGGAACGTCAAAGGCCCAGTGACAGTCAAGGGCAAGGTCTACGTCGGGGCCGAGGCGCTCACGTATGGCGGCCACGCTGGCCTCGACCTGCCGAATCTCGGCGTTGGTGATGTGCCGACTGAGATCGCGGCTGTGGCAACGGATGAGGGCAGGGCGTTCACCAAGGTACAGGAAGTCATCGATATCCAGCTTGAGCGCCGTCAAGCCGCGTGCAATAGCCTCCTCGGCCTTGGCGCAGTAGGCCTCGGGTGTCGGGTCCGCCCCCCGGAAGAACCCGTCGGCGTAGACGCGCACGCGGTCATGGCAGGCGCCTCCTAACAGTTGATAGATGGGCAGTCCGGCTACTTGGCCAGCGATGTCCCACAGGGCGATTTCGATGCCGCTGAGCGCGGCGATGGCGGCCCCGCGCCGAAAACACTGCTCCCACAAGCGCTCGATCTGCAGAGGGTCCTGCCCATGGATCCCTTCGCCGATCTGCTCTATAGATTCCATGACGCCAGTAGCCTGGAAGGCCAGGGCCTCACCCACGCCCACGATACCTTCATCGGTCTGGACCTCAACGAACACCATCGGGAAACGTGGCCAATGCCGTCCCTTGATGGGTAGAGCTCTTACATCAGTGATCTTCATGTTCGCTCTCGCCTTGGGCCCCTAGGAAAAGCACAGGGGCGACTGCCTGCGCCAGGGCTGCAAGCCGCCTAGGGATTGACCCGAGCAATTAACTCCTGGAGCCTAGGCTGCTAGCACCTGACCTTTCGAACTTCGTCGCAGGTCAGGCACGACCTCCGATGCGAGATGACGTGCGCCCTTCCCACGGCTCGGCTCTAGGAGGGCACCTCCACCCCGCGGTGCCTCAGAAACCGAACTGTCTCAGCGAACCCCGGGATCCCGCGCCTCCCGCCTAGCTTAGAGCACTTGAGCGCAGCAGCCGCGGAAGCGAACTGCGCGCTAAGACGCAAGTCCCAACCGCGCAGCAGGGCAACCAGATATGCACCGTGGAACACGTCGCCTGCCCCAGTGGTGTCGATTACCTCGACATCAAAGGCAGGTGTGTGGAACTGCTGGTCGCCGTCGAAGGTAAAGCATCCCTTTTCTCCTCGTGTCTCGACGATCACCTGCGGCCCGAAATCCAGGGCAGCGGATCCGGCGGCCCAGATATCCTCCTCTCCGGTCAAGGCCCGGCAAAAACCTGAGCCGCACACCAAGATGTCCACATGAGCCAGCAACTCGAGGGTTTGTACCGGCACGGACCGCTCCTCTGTGCGCCTACAGTCCAGGCAAACCCGCCCGCCGGCTTCGTGCATCCACTGCGCCGCTTGCACCGCACAGTCGTGGTAGAACCCGTCTAGGTGCAGGAAAGAAGCCGAGGCAAAGTACGACCGATCGAGGGACTCCACGGACAGATGCACTGTATGGAAGCGTTTTAAAACCGAGAACACGCGCTCCCCGGTCTGCTCGTGCACGTAGACACAGACCACCTGCGTCTCAGGTTCCTCTAGGGGAACGATGCGGCTGAGGTCAACGCCATACTCGGCCAGGAATCGCATCTTCAGCTCGCCAACGATGTCATTGCCCACGGTGCCGACGTAGCCCACCCGGGCTCCTAGCCGCGCCGCCGCCACACATGCTGTGCCCACAGGTCCACCACCGTCCAGACCGAAGTCCGTGACCCCTTGCGGAGCGTCCCACGTGGGCATCTCGCTTACCCGCATCAGCACGTCCAAAGTAGCCATGCCGAGTCCAGCAATATCGAGATTGGGTGTCTTCACAGCGCTACTCCACCACGACAGGCACGATGTCGAGGAAAGAGCAGGCCCGGGAGAGGGCCGGCACCTGGTCGCCGTGTATCATGCTGGCGTGATGTACGAACCCTTGCTCCA
Source organism: Armatimonadota bacterium (assembly GCA_029777735.1). GTDB lineage: Bacteria > Armatimonadota > Zipacnadia > Zipacnadales > FEN-943 > JAKORR01. Next base: position 6,198 of record JAKORR010000035.1, read on the forward strand.
CCAGGGTACGATAAAGCCGGTCGTGATCGTTGACCTCCACCCAGGCCCAGGTTCCGGCGAGGGTCTCGTCCGAGGGCACTATTTCCCCCCGAGCAATTAGCATCTTCCATTCGCCATCGTACTCGGCGAGACGGCAGAAGGTAACGGGGCCAGGCTTGAGCTGGAACTGGTACAACCCTGCCTGGGGGTCGCCCGGCGTAATCGGCTCCGTTCCGGCCATGTCGCGGCGCGACCGCAGGGCTACGGCACTCGGGTCCCGGGCTAGGCACGGAGGTGCGTTGCCGCAGTGCCAGGCCAAAAGACGATTGGGAATCTCGCGATGCTGGATTGTCCAGTCCACGAAATGTGGCAAGTCCTGCCCGAGGGAGGCCTGGTACTGGATCAGCATCGAGAGGGCGCCCATCACGTCTGCCTCGCACGCCGTGAGCATATGCCGTCCGGTCAAGCGGCCAAACAGGGCACATAGGGAGATGCCGAAATCGAGCTGAATGCTGTGCCAGCACTGCATCGTCAGGGCGGATAGGCCCGACCGCGTCCAGAAGGCTGCTAGAGCCGTCTCCAGCTTCGCTGCCTTGACCAGGTAATCCTCGGCCACAGTAAGGATGGCTACCGTGCGGCGAAGGTCTGCCAGGACCTCCTGTACTGCAGGGTCATCATCCTTCAGCTTTCGTGCCTCGGTAAGAATGTCTACTAGGTTCGCATAGATCACGTTCTGGCCAAACTTGCGAGCCATCGCAATCTCATCATAGGCCACGGTCTCGAAGGTCTGTGGCCGTACACCTACCTGACCAATGCGGGCGTTGCGCAGGCCCTTCACCACCGCAAGGGCGCGGACGAAGGCCTCTGCCTCTGCCCGGAGGCCAGCCTCGTCAGGGAAGAATATTCCCGCGAAGCGGAAGGGCAGCCGACGGCGGTGTAGACCCGCCGCCATGGACAGATTGCCGCAGTAGGAATCCGACAGCCGGACCATGCTGGCGTCGGTCGCGGCCGGCGGCTCCTTGGTGGCATAGAGCAGCACCGGCACCCTCAGCTTCTCTGCGATCTTGGCGGCCGAACGCTCATCGCCAAAATCCAGGGGGCACAGAACGAGGCCGTCGACCCCTTCGCGCGCGAAGTAGCTGGCGACCGCCTCTGCCTCGTCAAGCGTATGTACGGCACCACAGGCGGTCGCCCCAGTCGCAGGGTCAGGTACGGCGTCCGGCGGCGCAACTTGCGGGGCTACGACCTGTACTCCAGGCAGCTTCGAGAGTTCTCGAAGGCTCTCGCTGCGCATCTTCTCTGTCCAGTCACTCCAGCGCCTGTAAGAGGGTACGAAGCCAAGTTTGAGGAGCATTGCTATCACAGGCCTTACAGAACATCAGGCTAGATTGGATTGCAACCCACCAAGGCAAAAGTTGCCTGGTCAGGCCGACCGGGCCTTCTTCAGGAACGTGTGGTCCTTTGTTCACTGCCCTCCGCTGTTTTCTCCGCCGAGACCTCATCGCCGATTGGACATGCCACCTATGACGCCTGGCCGCCGGAATCCATGTTTGGCCCTCCTCCAGTGGCCAGCCTTCACTCAGGTAAGCACCCCGACGACACTCCTGCTTGGGTGCTCAGCGCTGGGAGCGCCGCCTTCAATAGAGTGCTGACGAGCTTTGCCCCGGTGGCCGTTGCGGCGCAGGGCCTAATCCTTGCCTTCTGCTGATGGTGTCCTCCATCGGCGCGGTTGTGAACGAAGGGCTCATGCCTGTGGTCGGCTGCCATTCCGGGGCGCAGAACTATCGACGGATATGGCCGGCCTGGGCCTTGTGCTGAGCAGCATTACCTTACCTTCATCGTCCCGCCCCAGATTGGGGAAACTCCATGAAGGACTTGTCTCTCCTCTACGGCCCTGTCTCGCCAAGGGCCAACGCGGCCTTGCTCAGGGCCTCGCCGAGCTTGCGGCGATGGGCCAGGACCACGGCAGGATCGCGCGTGTATTCGGTCCAGCTTCGTGTCACATCCTCGACATCGCATACGGCGTCGAGTTGCGCCGCCAGAGCGGTGTTACCGGCCGCGCGCAGCTTCTCGGCCCACTGACTGGCCAATGCCAGGTAGTCGTAGTCCTCGATTCCGTCGCGCGTGGTCTCCCAGCGCAAGCTGTCCACCGGACCACTCTCACCGGGATATAGCATCGAGCCGTCGGAGTTGCCGCCGGGGTAGGTCAGCGGGTCCTCCCAGGGGTTCTTCTCCCAATAAGTTATCGCCCAGTACAGGAAGCCGGTGATGCGCTCGCGATGAAACTGCCAGAATAACACGCGCGGGTCGGTGCCGGGATAGTCCACGCCCCAGATGTTCAGGTAGGGGCTCTGGGCTGAGATACAGACATAGGCCCAGATCTCCTCGCCCGCCTTGCGCCGCTGGTCGAGGTAGATTGGCTCCACGCAGTCGGTGTGGGGCACGTGGATGTCCACGTATCCGGCCAGCTCGGCATAGACGGGCTTGCCGGGCTCGATGGGGCGCGACGCACCATAGCCATAGGTGAGCAAGCGCTTCAGCCGCGGCGCCACGCGATGCACAAAGCCAAAGATTTGCTTCACTTGGTCGAAGTACTTGGCTCCCGGCTCGTCGATAACGTAAAGGTAGGCTAGGTCTAACCAACCCTTTTCGGCCAGGTGTGCCTCCGTCTGGCGCAGAATCTCGGCGGAAAGACGTGCGTCCGGGGCGTTCTCGTCCAGGTCTGCTACCTTCCCCCAGCCGCCTTGGATTCGCGCCCAGTACACGTTGAAGGCGTTCAAACCCAGCGCCAAGTAGTGCTCAATCTCGCGGTCAAAGTCGCTCCAGTCGATGTTGACCTTGTCGCCGTCGACCATGATGCGCGGCGCCGCAACGTTCATGTCGCTAGCGCGGTGGGCCAGCATGTTCTCCCGGTAGGCGATGAGTAGCTTGTCCAGCGTCGAGCTGCCGATGTGCTCGAAGCCTGGGTTGGGCACTAGCTCCTTGCCCTCGGCGTCTGTGAGACTTGTGCTGTCAAACCATACCTTGCCGGGACCCTCGAGCCGCAGGTACACCCACACCTTGCGTGGCTCCGTGACTTCGAAGGTCCGCGACACTTCGCGCCAGGCCGTCGAGGCTTCGAGCCCCTCCCAGCACACGTCACTGATACTGTAGTTGACGGGTGTCTCGTCGCTGTCGGTCCTGTAGGCGAACCGCAGCGTGTAAGCCCCCGGACCTAGGTCCAGCGCGAACATGTAGGCTGCCCGCGGCGCCTCCTTGCTGCCCTTGCGCCAGTTGGCGCAACTTATCCAGGCGCAGCGCTTGCCCGAGTGAGGGTTCTCCTCAGTCACGCCGTTGTCAAAGTCTGCCCAGCCAAAGTAGTCTGGTATGCCGCTCATGTCGGCGCCGACCCAGCGGCCCAGGGTCCAACCTGGAGGGTTCTTGCCGTCCCACACATCGTGGTAACGAGGCAGGTAGCCTGCATTGAGGTTGAAGCAGTTACGCAACAGACTGGCTCGTGGCAGAGCAAAATCCCACACTCTTACGGACAACTTCAGCGGCCAGGGCTTACGGCCTTTGGGCTGCACGACGAGCTGGCCCTCGTAGGAGCCGGGCGTCTGGTCGGCGGGAGCGTGGACCGTGAGCAGGAGAGGCAGGAAACCCGACTCGGCGACTTGCTGAGGCTCATAGTCCACCAGTGGGTCGGGCAGAAGGCCCGGCTTCAGCGGAGCGCGTCCGGACGACTGCTGCACGTTGACGTAGGCAATGCGGCGGAGTCTCAACTGGTCCTTGCCCAACACGGCGCCGCCTGGACCACGCAGGTCGCGCACCTCGATCTGTACGTCCTCCAACCTGTCGCCGAGCGAGACCACGACGATCTGCGTGCCCTCATACTCGTTGCGGGCCAACTCGACGCGGGCCTCACGCGCGGCCTCGCCCGCGTAGGCTTCGTAGGCCGGGATCTTGCGCATTGGACTCTCGACACAGACCGCCCAGCCTTCGTCGCCGGTGATCTGCCGTGCCTGTTCGGCTAGCGCGACGCGCGAAGCTAGACGCTGGCCCTTGGCGAGGTCCGAATCCAGAGCCTGCCTGTCGGCTTCGATCTGCCGTAGGGCCGCGGCATCGGCGCCTGGCAAACGCTCGCGAAGCTGAGCAATGGCCCGCTCCAGGCGACGGCCGATCAGCCGCGCACGAGCCGCTAGAGTTCCCTCTTCCCTGAGGGACGCAAGCGCCTGGGCTTGGGTCTCCATCTCCGACACCCGAGAGAGGAGTCCCGCGCGGACCACAGGGCTGAAGTCCACCTGAAGACCTTCAAGTCTCCCGAAGCTTTCAGGCTCGTGGAAGGAGCTCTTGCAGGGCGCCCAGGAGCTGGTCTCCGATCCCCCAGGGCTGTGGCGGCAGAAGTTGACACGCCAGGTCGAGCCGGTGGCGGGAGTCAAAGGAAGGCCGCTCCATGGGATCGCCAGTTCCGCCTCCCAGCCCCCGCCGCGTTGTACGGCGCCGGCTTGCCACGTCGTGTTCCATTCCCAGTCCTGCACCAGCTCATCTTGCATGCTGCCGGCGGCGTTGACTATGAAGTGAAGATACTGCTGGGGCTGGGTGGCGTCGGGCGCCAGGAAAAGCTCCACGCACTCATCCATATAAACTTGCCCATCGCGCGGGCGAGCGCCTGCTTGTACCGTTGCGCCAGCGGCTATCGCACACACGTAGGACACATACAGTTTTCGGTCGTCATACAGCACCCGTACTTCCGTCTGCCCCTTGGCCAGATCGCTCTTGCCCAGTAGAGTGAAGCCCTCCTGGGGCTGAACCGCGGCCCATGCTGGGTCATCGGTCACACGGCCGTCCACGGAAGGAGGGCGCGCTGCTCTCTGCGCGGTGAGCTCGGGCGGCTTGGCGGCCGCGAAGGCGGTGGTAACAGACACAAGTACCGCGAGACAGAGCATGATAAGTGCGAATCTCATGACAGATCCCTCCTACATGCCTCGGAGCGCCCGAGGGTGTTTACCGTTGGTACCTTCGGCAGTCAGCACCGCGATCCTTTGCTTGTCGCCCTGGGGGTAGAGGCGTAGACGCCATTACACCCACGCTGCTCCGCACGGGCCGACGCTGGGCCCCCACGAGCCAACGATAGACCCCTTCAGGTGCCTCTTCGCGGCCCCGGCGAGCGCACCTCTCTCCGACCGCTGGTGTGCCTAGTTGCCCTTCTGTGCGCTACCGGACGACTTGCTAGCGCGAGAAGAGGCGGGCACCTTGCTCCGAGAGGTCCGGGTCTTGGCCGGTTGGGAGGTGGATTTCGATGACGTTTCGGTCTTGGCGGCACTCCGCCGCCGGGCAGTAGGGGCTTCAGGTTCCGGAGGCTTCTCGCCCTTGGTGGAGGTTTGGGGCTGCGAGGACTTCTCGGGCTTGGTGGAAGCTTCACGCTTGGGAGAAGATTTTGTCGCCTTGGTCGAAGCCGATGTCTTTTTGTCGGTAGTTCCCGTCTTTGAGGGGCGACTGGAATCCCTGGCGGATTTCGTAGCCACGGGTCCGGAGGCAGGAGCCGAGCTTTCAGCCGTCGTGGGCTCTTGTTTTCTGGACGTTGCCACCGGTGCCGGCAGCATCTCCAACGCCTGCTGAGCTGCGGTTTGGACCATGTCGTCGGAATCACTTAGGCACGCCTGGATAGCCTCACGGGCTTCCGCCGCACCGAGCCGGGCCAGCGCCAGGATGGCCTCGCGCCTAACGTTGGGCCGCCAATCGCGCAGGGCCTCCATCAGCCGCTTGACTACGGTTGGCGTGGGCTTACCCACGGCGCCAAGGCCGCGCGCGGCGTGCATCCGCACACTCCACTCAGTGTCGTCGAGGGCTTGGCGCAGAGGCGGGATGCACTCGGCGCGTGCTAGATCAGCCAGGCCACTGACAGCCGAGAGTCTAGTCACCCAGTCGGGATCGCGGATAGCGCCCACGAGGGGCTTGATAGCCTTGGCCGAGCCTGTCATCGCCAGACCCTGCGCAGCGGCGCAGCGCACAGAGGCATCGGGATGCTTTAAGAGTTTCACCAGATGGGGGATGGCGGCCTGTGACTTCAACTTGCCGAGAGCAAGGGCAGCGTGGTGTATCACGCGCTCGTTCTCATCGGCGAGGGCCTTGATGAGGGCGGGCGAGGCCGTGCCGTCCCCAATCTCGCCGAGCACTTCAGCGGCATAGCGCCGAGCTGTCGCGTCGGGGTGCTTCAGCAACTCGACGAGGTTCTTCACGGCTGGCTTGCCGATCTGGGCCAGCGAGTGGGCCGCCGTGGAGCGCACATCTTCGCTGCCGATAGTCAGGGCTTCCACC
>JAKORR010000380.1 GCA_029777735.1 Armatimonadota bacterium
AGTTTTCGGTCGGCGCCAACAGTGCCTATACGAAAAAACCTCTTTTCGTGTACACCAATGAACGCTCCTCGTCTTTCCCTTTCCACTGCAGCTGCCTTGGTTACCTTTGCCTGGCTCAGTGCTCTGCCTGTACTGACTTCGGCTCAGACCTATGAGTTTCAAAGGAGCGTTATGGGACTGCGGGTCTCCGGGGCAGGAACCGGAACTGGAACTGGAACTGGTTCTCAACCGGATACCGTTCCCCCCGCTCCTGCGAGCGCACAGACATCCACTTCTTTGGTGGACTTCGGCAGTGTCGCCACCCACACAACCGAAAAGCGCCAGGTAGTGCTCACTAACAACGGTGGTTCGGGACTGGGCCTCACGGCTGCCCCTGCGGTGCTCGGAGACCTGGCATTCGGCACGGACCTGACCACCTGCGGGACTTCGCTGGCTGCGGGCCAGAGCTGCCTGACGGACGTGCTGTTCTCGCCCTCTGTCGTGGGCCCTGTGAGCGGGAGCCTGCGCTTTAGCACCAGCCTCCCCGGCGTTCCGGTCGATGTGGCGCTCCAGGGCGAGGCATACAACCCCGTATCGCTGGCGAGCGCGGCGCTGCCCCATGGTATGGTCGGCAAGGCTTACAGCTACGACTTCAAGCAGCTGCTGAGCGTGTCCAACGAAACGAGCCCCGACAAGAGCTTGGCTACCTGGAGCGGCAGCGGCACGCTGCCCACAGGACTGAGCCTCAATACGAGCACGGGGGAACTCGCGGGAACTCCTTCCGCCCCAACCGCAGGGGCGAGTTACACCGTTATCGGCACCTACAAGAACAACCAGGGGCAGCAGGTCTACACCATCAAGGTGGGGGAGGCGGTGATGGAGGTGGTGCAGGTGTCGACAGGAGGCCACCACACCTGTGCGGTGACCACTGCAGGAGGGCTGAAGTGCTGGGGATACGACAACTTTGGCCAGGTGGGCAACGACGCCGCGTTGACGAACAAGCCAACCCCTGTGGACGTTCTAGGCCTAACCTCGGGCGTGGCCAGCGTATCGACGGGGTTCTATCACACCTGTGCGGTGACAACGGCCGGCAGCGTAAAGTGCTGGGGGC
>JAKORR010000381.1 GCA_029777735.1 Armatimonadota bacterium
ATGCACCTCCTGTAGAGTATGTATGATAAGAAACGCTCCCGGCAGGGAGAGGTGCCCCGCGCTGGAGCGGGCCGATCTGCCGGGATGGGACGGGATAGAACGGAACGAATCCGGGAAAGGGGCCGTTGTGCCCGTCTGGAGCCTGCCCAACCACCCCTACGGTCGAGTTTCGTTCCGTTCCGTCCCACCCAAAACTATCCCCAAACTGTGCCCTCGATAGCCAAAACATCCCCAAAATGGGTCAGACATTGAGCCGATAGTACCGCCGACGTTTCGTCCCGATGGCTTTCAGCGTCCCGCGCTGTACCATCCCAGCCAGCGTCAGGCGGGCGCTCTCCGGGTGTACTCCGGCCGCCTTTGCCAGTCGCCCGGTCGTGATTCTGCCCTCTGCCTTGATGATCTCCAGCGCTACCTGTGCCCGCTCCCCTGGGGAGAGCTTCCTGTTAGCAGGCCAGAACGCCGCTTCTTCTTCCTGCCCGGTCACGGACCGTAACCAGCAGCGCACGCCGTCTATTAACTCATGGCCGTTGCCTGAATCCTCTTCCAGCGTCTCTGCAACCACGGCCAACAACTCAGAGAGTAGTCTGTCACGCTTCAACATGGTGTGTACCTCCTATGCGCCCGCGCCCACCAGGGCCAGGGCTGCATAATGTTTCGGCTTCAGTCGCCTCTCGGATCGTTCCACAATGCCCAACACGCCAGCCAGATCACCCCGCGCCGCCTTGATGATGGTTGCCAGCGCCGGGCCTGCCTGCCGCTCCACCCACGCCGCCATTGCCGAGATAGTCGCCTGTACCTTTTCGCCACACAGCAGGCTCGCCCCCTGCTGGATGGACCCGACAAACGCCGCCCACCAGTTCGCAACCTTGGCGCGCCGCGTGTTGCTGTCCGTGGGAGACGGCTGCACAAAGCGAATTCGCCTGTTGATCTGTTGCACCACCGCGCCCGCGCCGTGAGCCAGCACTTCACGGGCCAGCGCATCAGCAAACGCGCCCTTTGTCTCAAACTCGAACCGTACCCAGTGCACCCCATCGCGCCCCTGTTCGGCTGCCTTGTCATAGATACGGCAGAACGCCTCAGAAGAACGGGAACCGATGTAAACCGTCCAGCCCCTGCGCTGGCCTCTCTGCCTGTTCTGGATCACCGTTAGGCCCTGCCAGCGCGTCACGATTGCGCCCTTTTCGTCGGCTTCTAGGATACGTTCCAGTGATAGCAGCCCTTTTCGATCATCCAGCGCCCAGTCCGCCCGCGTCACCGTGCCATGCTCGCAGCACCAAGCCAGGAACCCGCCCAACCGCTCGCCCAGATGGGCGCACGCCTTGCCAGGTAGATCGACAAGCACGCCTTCTACTTGTGCCCGGTCTGGGTCAGAGCAGCAGGCCACCAGGCCACCGTCCAGCACCGTGTAGGACTGGTCATACCATCCACGCCAGCCAACAGCACGGGCGGTCATGGTCCCTAACCACTCGCCCAGCGCCTGCCAGGTCTCGCGGGTATCTGGGAGCCTCACGCGCAGATAGTCCAGCAACACCGCGCCTTCCTGGGCAGCCAGGTCAGAGGATTGCGCCTCGTGGGCGCTGTAGCCCTGGGGGTCTGTAGGAGGTGTGTACGTTCCGCCCCCGTAATTACCTACCGGGGGCTGTACGCGCCCGACGCCTCGTAGCCGCTCAATTCGCGCTTGACGTTCTGTGGTGTCCGTGGTATCTTGAGGATGCAAAGCGAACTCCTTTCTGGGAGACGTTCGTGTGTGGGGCGCGAGTCTTCGACACTCGCGCCCTTTGCTTACTCCGCTTTGGCTCTCAACTCGCGCTCGTATTTCTCCAAGAATTCGCCCACTTCATCCAAGTCCAGTTCACGCCGGGAGCCAAGAACAACGCCCCCTGTGGCCGCGTCCAGGATGTAATAGCCGCCTTGATCGTCAATGCTCCAATGCCGCGCCCGTGATTTGCGTAAAGCCAAACCCAGCCGAATAGCCTGTCGCCTGTAGGCGTTCTCCCTGGCCTTGTCTGAATTGGTCATTCGCTGTACTCCTTTGCAACTAGCATCGTACTGAGATTGTACCATAGCCCGCGCCGGGAGTCAATAGGAGAATTCTCACGCAAGAAATAGCCTGTTAGAAGACCCATTCTCATAAGCTATTCTGCAACCAACCCGCGTATACTTTCACCCTGGGGCGCTGCCCCCGGTCCCCCGTCAGGGGAACCCGTTCCCCTGTACCCCTGGAGCTGGGGAGTATCGCCTTCGATCACCGGCACG
>JAKORR010000382.1 GCA_029777735.1 Armatimonadota bacterium
TCCGGATGTGACGACGAAATCCGAAGCGTGCGAGCTTGCTCCGGCTGCTAGGGAAGTTGGCTGTCTCCACAGCACGACGACGGCGTCTCAGGCCACCGGTTCAGATCGGCTCGAGTCCGGGGTGGTGGCGTCCATGAGTTCGGTTCGACATGAAGCGTGGTCTAGTGAGGGTCGGGTGGGAGTACAGGAGAACCTGTTCTCGTTACAGCGTTCGGAGGGGCAGGTTGAGAGTTCCTCGCGTGGGAGGAAGTTGATACCCATGGCTGAGGACCTCGCGATTGCTGGTTTAGTGCCGCTATCCAGTGTGGACTGGCCGGATCATCTTGTGGCGACGGTGTTCTGCCAAGGGTGTCCCTGGCGTTGCCCGTATTGCCAGAATGCCGCCATCCTCGACCCTCGGACACCCGGTATCTTGCCATGGTTGGATGTTGAGGAGTTGCTGGTAAGGCGGCGTGGGTTGCTCGACGGAGTTGTCTTCACCGGAGGCGAGGCGCTGCGGCAGGCGGCGATTGTCCCCGCTATGGAGCGGGTGCGAGAGTTCGGACTGGGTGTGGGGCTGCATACCGCTGGCGCCTATCCGCACCGTCTTGCCGAGGTACTTGACCTCGTCGATTGGGTTGGGTTGGACATCAAGGCGGAGCCCGGTGACTATCGTGAAGCTGCGGGCTTCGCGGCAGGTATGAAGGCATGGGATTCTCTCAAGCTGGTGTTGGCGGAGGCCCGGGCACGCGGCGGTGTTGGGTGCACTGCTGACTATGTGGGTACTGTTGACGTGGCTGGCCCCGCTGCTGTTGGCCTGGCTGGCGTGGGTATCGGAGCTATCGACAACGCTGGCGCGACCGCCGCGCGCCCGTTCACCTACGAAATCCGCCTCACCGTATTTCCGGGAGCCCCGGCCGAGCGCAACTTCTCGAGTTTTCTCGCACGCCTGCGTGAGGTGGGTGTGGAGCACTTTGCTCTCCAGGAAGCACGCACTCAGGGCGCGGATGAGATCTTCCAGGCGATGGCGCAGCGCTGGGACAAGGTGCGCTGGCGCTCGCGGTTTGAGGAGATGGTGGCGGAGGCTCGCGCGGCAGGATTTACCACTGTAGAGGTTCGCTAGGTCGGTGAAGTCGGCTGGGCGAATCCGGCCAGCATTCCCCAAGACCAGGACTCCCAAAGAAATGAGGATTTTGGAAAGGATTGAGCCCTGTGACACGTCCGCGTGATCAATTCTTTCTAAAAAGCTCAATCCTTTAGGGGGGTGTCACGTGGCGAGATTCCTAGAGTGCGCGTTGGGCCTGTCTGGCATCGAGAGACAAGTGAACCCCTGTGCCACGTGTCTCGCGGGCTCTGCTCTATTTGAGGCCGAAACTCCACTGACCGAGCCTCCGCTAACTACCCCAAGGCGAAGTTACTCGTATCCACAGATCGGCTTCGTGCAGCACCCATCCA
>JAKORR010000383.1 GCA_029777735.1 Armatimonadota bacterium
ATAGGTGTGCTCGTCGTTTTCCACGATGAGGTGGGTGCCGCTGGGAGCACCGGGGGTCAGCAGGCCGCCGCACAGGTCCATGACACGGGCGGACAGCTCCCGGTAGCGGCTGCTGTCAAAGTTGATGCACAGCAGGCCCACCAGACGGCCGTGGGGATCCTTGATGAACAGGGAGTTGGAGCACAGCTTCTTTCCGGTGACGGAGGTGCTTTCAAACCGCAGCACGTAGTCCTGCGTCTCATAGAGGCGGCTGGTCAGGAATTCCAGCATCTTGTTGCTGAGGGGGGAGCCTAAATGCCGCCCCGTCAGTTCGCCGTTGGCGATGGCAATGATCTCATTGGAGTCATCCAGCAGCTCATGCAGGGCCACCTCGTAGTCCGGCCCCAAAATTTTACCCAAAAAGTCTACCAGTAGGGTGTAGTGGCGTTTCATCTCTCTGTCCATAGGAACCTCCTGCGCTCCCCGCCATGGGAGCGACTATTCTTTGATGTCGTTGTTCTGGCCGTCATGAGGGGTGTCGGCCTTCTGAGCCTGCTTGGCGGGCTCGGGCTTGGCCGTGGGGTGAGCGGGCTTCTTAGGGGCGGGCTTTTTGGCCGCAGGCTTCTTGGCGGCACTGAGCTTCTCAGCCTTCGCCGCCTCGGCCCGCTTGGCATCCTCCTCGGCACGCTTAGCGTCCTCTACGGCCTTCTGAGCCTGCTTGGCGTTCTCTTCCTCCTCCAGCACACGGTAGGCCACCTTGCCCACCAGTGTCTTGGGCAGCTCCTCACGGAACTCGATGTCGGAGGGCATGGCGTACTTGGCGATGTGCTTGCGGCAGTAGTCCAGCAGCTCCTTCTTGCAGGCCTCCGTGGGCTGATAGCCGGGCTTGAGCACCACGAATGCCTTGACCCGCTGCATCTTGATGGGGTCCTTGACGCCGATGACGCAGCTGAGGTGGACGTAGTCGTGGCCATCCAGAATATTCTCCAACTGGGAGGGATAGACGTTATAGCCGTTGGTGACGATCATGCGCTTGATGCGCTGACGGAAGTAGATAAAGCCCTCCTCG
>JAKORR010000384.1 GCA_029777735.1 Armatimonadota bacterium
CTGGCTCTGCATGCTCGGCGTCCCCGAAATGGCGTATCCCACTGGATGGAGGGGCCAGGATACGAGGCGCGTACGCAGAGCGAACAGGCCCACCGTCACCGCGAACCCCAAAGCCACGAAGCCCAATCCCACATAGTCCGCTGCCTGGGGAGCCGCCAGGTACGATGCTAGCATCTCGAAGGGTCGCCGACCCTCATTCACCCGCCACGGTTCGCCCTTCGCCAGGGCGCCCACATGATGCCACACCTTCAGCGCGCCTACCCAGCCCACCGGTATCCCCACCGCCAGCCCCAGCACTAGGGCTTTCACCATCGACCCTAGGTCGATGTCCGCCAGGCTCGCCAGCTTGAAGGCATCTAGTTGGTGCGGCATTGATGCGCAGCGCAGGTCCCAGCTCGAGATGGATGCCAGGTAAGCCATTACTGTGAGGTCGCGTGGCGAATAGTTTTTGGCACCGAGGCCGCTGACAAGCAGTGTGTGGGGGTCGATACGCGGGCCAAAGAGCCAAGCATTGCCGGTTTCCGAGCGTATACGTGCCGCGGCTGTCATGTATATCAGCGAGAGGGCCAGCAGCGCGAGTGCCACCATGATGTTCATGCCTGCCGCGCTGCAGAAGGCCACCAGCGCACCCACACAGACCACTAGTAGCCCCAACGCCCAGCGCGGCACTTCTTCGCCAGTGCGCCCATGCCATATCGCTGACAGGCCCACCGCAAGCTGCCGTCGGCCGATGTAGAGCGCCAACGAGGTGAGGGCGATGAAGGCGCCTGCTCCCTGGTGGCCCTCAAAGGGCCACTTGCTGCTCGCGCTTTGTCCCCACTGATCCAGTCCAAGGCTCGCACCGATGACGCGCTCGGCCTTCTCCACCAAGAAAAAGAACCAGCAACTAAAGGTAACCTCAGAACTGAGCAGGAAGGCAATCCCCACCACGAAGGGGTAGAGGGACAGCTGCAGGCCGCCCATCGCGCTCCACGGCCGCTCTCGGAAGCTTGCCGACAAGTCGATGTAGCGGACCTCCAGCTTCGGCACGGACGGGTAGTTTACATGCAGCGTGTTGAGTGTCCCGATAGCAAAGGGTATCGCCATGCCGATCCAGGCCAGGCGGTTGCGCCAGAAACCTCCTGTCAGGTCGGTGACGCTGAGGGGTATGACAACGGTTGGGAAGGTCAGACGTTCGTGTTCGATCCACTGGGCCCTAACAATGGCCGAAAGCGCAAGCGTCGCTAGTGCGTAGACGAAGATAAAGGCGGTCCAGACCAGGGTGGGCACCAGCCAGGCCTGCCAGACTATCGGGCTGCCTCCTTCGAAGAAGGGTCGCAGTTGTGCGAATTCGCGTGGGGCAAACCAGCTCGGCACATAGGGCTGAAACAGCTCCCACTTGTTGGCGGGCGAGGCAAAGTAGAAAGCCGAAGCAACACCCGGCACCAGGAAGTGTATCGCGCCCGAGGACGACAGCACGGTCGACACGGCCAATATGGCGTAGCAGGTAAGCAGCTCCGGCTGCCTCAATCCCCAACCCTGCCGCACCCGGTTGAGTAGTGCACTCACTGCTGTCAACACGAGCAACGCCCCGAAGGCACCCACAGGAATCGACGTGTTGGCCAAGGCCGTGTGGCCTCGCCGTCCGCCGAGCACCAGTTCGGCCCAGTGAATCCAGAAGATGACCCCGACCATCATCACCAGAGAAACCAGGACCACGCGTGCCGTAACGCCACGGCCCACGCGCCAGCGGACGTCCGGGGACGTGTCCATTGCGCTCAAGGCATCTGGTACCTCCTAGCTAGGACAGTGGCGAGCGCCACATCGAAGGACTGTGTAGTGTCGCAGAGCTGGTAGTCCAGGCCGTGCGTAAGAAGCCCCTGCCTTATAGTGGCCAGGTGTTCGTTGAGGGCCTCCCGATACGCGCGGCGCACAACCGCACTCTCGGCTGGAATTCGCTGCTGCGTCTCGGGCTCCACAAAAGCCCACGAGCCCCGGAAGGGAAAGTAGATTTCGTCAGGGTGAAGGACGTGTAGGACCACCACGTCGTGTCCGCGGTGTCGCAGGAATCGCAGTCCCTTGACCAGTGCTTCCGGGTCCAGCCATAGGTCCGAAATGAGTATCACTAGGCCCCTACGTGCCATGGTTGGCACAGCTTGGCCCAACCCGGCCAGTAGGTCTGTATCGCCGCCTGCCCGGACGGCTTCCAGCCTTTCCATTAGCCGGTTCAGGTGCCCGCGCTGAGATTGCGGCGGCAGAAGGTCCCTGAGCTCGTTGTCCATCAGGCCTAGCCCGGGCGCGTCCCGCTGCCGCCAGGCGAGATACGCCAATCCAGCCGCCAGATACGTGCCGTACAGCAGCTTGCTCACGCCACGCTCGGGATAAGCCATCGAGGCGCTGGTGTCCAACAGGAGATAAACTGACAGGTTCGTCTCAGCGTCGAACTCTTTTACGAAGTGACGCTCGGAGCGGGCGTAAAGTCGCCAGTCCAAGTGGCGCGTATCGTCTCCGGGCGCGTACTCGCGGTGGTCGGCAAACTCCACGCTGGCGCCGCGCATCCGGCTGTGGTGTTGGCCCGAGAAATGGCCCTCAACCATGATCCGGGCGCGCAGGTGCATCGAAGCCAGACGCGCTAGGGCCTCGGCGGTCACGGTTTTGCGGACTCCAGGCGTTTCAGTAGACATGCGAGTGTCCCCCGGCTGACGAGAGCCCATTATGCTCCAAACCCTGGTGGCGCGCCAGACTTCATCCTGCTCACGGTCTGGGTATAGGCTTCATGTCTTTGCACTCCAATCCCTGCCCGGCTTGGGAAGGAGTCTTGGGCGAAATCGGCGAACTCGCCCGGTGTCCAGAACGCCATCTGAGACCGGGAGGCCAGTGTAATGCATCACCTTATGGCCCTTGGGCATGGGCTGGGAAACCTACCCTTGATCTCCGACGCGGAGACTCGCTCCATCTCGGCTGAGAACCCGACCGGTGAGCGCGCCGGCGGCGCCAGGGCCGTACCCGATCAGGGTAGCGCCGGCAGCGAGTTGGGCCAGGGCTGGAAGATCCGGCCCTGTATCACGCTGGACGCGGGCAGTACCACGACCCTGGCCGATATCGAGGGCCCTGGCATCATCCAACACATCTGGATCACGGTGCGCCCTGAAGCCTACCGCGACACGGTCCTACGGTTCTACTGGGACGACGAGGAGGTTCCTTCCATCGAGACACCGCTGGGCGACTTCTTCCTCAACGGCCACGGGCTGCGCTACAACGTGGCCTCGTTGCCCATCGCTGTGAATCCCTCGGGTGGCTTCAACTGTTATCTCCCGATGCCTTTCCGGGACCATTGCCGAATCACAATCGAGAACCAGCGTTGGGAGCCCATCGGCGGCTTCTTCTATCAGATAACCTATGCACTTATCGAGATCCCCGACGGTGCCGCCTATCTGCACGCCCAGTGGCGGCGCTCGATGACCACGCGGCAACATCCAGAGCATGTCATCCTCGACGGCATCAAGGGGCGCGGCCACTATGTGGGCACCTTCATGGCCTGGACCCAATTCTCCGACGGCTGGTGGGGCGAGGGTGAGATCAAGTTTTTCCTCGACGGCGACACTGACTTTCCAACCATCTGCGGCACCGGTACCGAGGACTACTTTGGTGGGGCCTGGGGTTTCGGTGGCGAGACCTTCTCAACAGCCTTCCTGGGCTATCCGCTGTACCAGCGCGAGCCGGGCCACGTGCCCAAACACGGTCTGTACCGATGGCACATCATGGACCCGATTCGCTTCCGCACAGACCTGAAGGTCACCATACAGGCACTGGGTTGGTGGCCGAACCACAAATACGAACCGCTGACGGACGACATTGCTTCGGTGGGCTACTGGTACCAGACCGAGCCCCACGCCGCCTTTCCCAACCTGCCCGACATCCATGGCCGCTGGGCCAGATAACAGGCTTGAGATCCGCGGGCCAGCCGACTGAAGTATGCATGATCCAGACACATTCCGTTGTGCGCACAGCGCCCTAGCACTACTTGGTGCCACATTGCAGCAGCGTGAATTCAGTCTTGGGATCAGGAATGCGTCTCGCGTCCAGGTCGGAGATTTCGATCAGGATAATCTCCAGTACCTGCCAAGCCACGATTCCCGCCCGGATACACCCGCTACGTGTCTGCTCGCCGCGCCCAAAGGCTGCATGCATGTGTAGCACAGGCCGCCCTTCGGCGTCTGGAAAGATCGTCCCTACCGCCGTGACTTCGTGCACGCCGCGGAGCGTTGTGACCATGGGCACCGGCGGCAGAACGTCGCCCTCCTGCGGCCCAACAACAATCTTGCTCCCCTCCTCGACGCCGCCGACCATGATCGCCAGACCCGAGAGCACACCCTTCTCAGCCGCCAGCCTTTCTAGGCAATCTGGCATTCTGTCACCGTGTTCTAGCCGTATCGCGAAAACGCGGCCGACTTTTCCCTGGCTGTATTGCACCTTGAATCGCTCCCGTGAAGTTGCTCGGTCGGAGGCTCAGCAGCCATGCGCGGTCGCCATCCGGGCGGTTGTCCAAGTTTATCCTGGCAGGCCGCGACCATGAAGCCGCCGCCAGTAGTCGCGGAGGGCCCGTTCCTGCTCGTCCGTCTGGATCGACCCCGGGCGACAGCGGCGTACGCACTCGACGGCCTCCTCTGGCCCGCAGCCTGTGCTAACAAGATAGCAGGCAATCATTGTGCCTGTTCGACCCAGGCCGCCCCTGCAGTGTACAGCGACTTTTTCC
>JAKORR010000385.1 GCA_029777735.1 Armatimonadota bacterium
CGTCTGCCGGGTGACCGGCTACTCCGTGCCTTGGCAGGTACGCTCGGGGCTAACGCAGATCACTTCCGAAACGTCTGCCTAGACCAAGCTCAACGCTTAGGTTGGCGCCCACCCGGCATGGAGGCAGTGCTGCGTAGCGCAATAGGTTGAGGTAGCGGCTCAAGTTCACCTGAAAGCTCCAGCACGAGCTACTTAGCCGGGCTACGCGCCTGCCACAAGCGGCTGCTTTTTTACTTGCTCAGTGGCGGCTTAGGGTCAGAGCCGTCACCTCGCGACCGACTGCGCTCAGTCTGATCCAGCCCCTCGCTAGGAAACGCGAAGATCAATTAGGCCGGCAAGGAACCCGAAAAGCAGCGCGAGGAAGCACACCAAGGCCGGCAGTTCCCCTCACCTCCCCAAATGAAAATCCATAGGAATCAACTCCACAGCCCATCCCCCCTCCTCACCCAGCAGTGCCGCCGGGTGCATGGAGGCGATGCGCAGGGCTTCCTCTGGGCTGTCGGCTTCGATGATGAACAGGCCGCCGACGACTTCCTTGGATTCGGTGTAGGGCCCGTCGCTGATGTGTGTCTTGCCTTTGCTTGGGCGCAGGGTCTTCCAGTGCTCCAGGTCCCCCAGGGAGGCGGCGACCAGCACCTTGCCGGTGGCGCGCATCTTTTCGTCCAGGGGCGGGCATTGGCTCACCAGTTTCTGCACGTCGTCGGGCGGCATGGCGGCGAATTTTTCGGGGGTGAAGTAGGCGAGGCCTAGGTATTTCTTCTGGGTCATGGTGGGGTGCTTGCAGCCTAGTGGGTTGAGGAAGAGAAAGAAAGAAGACGCGCGCGTGGTCGGTCTGGTCTGGTCTGTTCTCATGAACGACGAAGCGGCTGGCCGGGAATCGACAGCCCTTTCTTTCTTTTAGCCGTTCGCCGCCCACGGCGGGCGCAGGGCCATGGCCTAAGCCACGGCAGCACCAGTGGCAGCAGCGGCAGCCGATACCAGCGCCACCGCGTCCGCCCCAGCCGCGTAACGCAGTCTGCCCGGTTCCTCCTGGTCGTGCACCGCCAGCCAGACGGCCTCTGCCACGTCGAGTTCGCTGGTCAG
>JAKORR010000386.1 GCA_029777735.1 Armatimonadota bacterium
ATTGGAACTACTCTCCGCCCGACGGTGGGATGCTGTTCTCTGGAAGATAGCGGGCACTGTGCTGCCTGGGATTCCGGGGCTGCGCGAGATTCTGGCGCGCCAGCGGGGCGTTGCGGTTGTGGTGCTTACGGAGATCGAGGATGTACCGATGGCCGTGAGGGCCATCGAGGCTGGGGCCTCGTGTTATCTCCTATTGGGACCTCATGCCGAGGTAGCCTTGGAGCCTCTTTTGGCGAACGCTTTGGCCACCGCCTCATTGCACAGCGCCATGGAACGCGTCGAGGAGCGTTCGGCGCTGCTCTCCGCACGTCTCCGTCTGATAGGTGAGCTGACTCGCGACGCAGTATTCGTCGTAAGCCCTGCCGGCAGCATTCTGTGGGCTAATGCTTCGGCCGAGCGTCTTCTGAATCGCCCAGCCTCGGATTTGCTTGGAACCAACGCGGGAGACTTGTTCCGGCCGGGCAATCTGCTGCAAAGAATCCTGGACGTGCTCGCCGGCTGCGCTGCGACAGAGGAACTGGCAGACCAAGGCTCGGCTGTTATCCTGTCAGGTGAACGCCCCTCGGTGGTGGGGGTTGAGGCTTTCCTGCGCCAGACTTCAGGATCCTTTCTCTTGGTTCATCTCTCTGCTGCGGCTCTGGACAATGGCGACGGAGGGTTTTCCGAGGCCGTTGTTGTGGCCTCGCCTGTAAGCCAGGATCAGTTCCTGCTAGCGGAGCTCGCCTTGTGCCATCGGCGCCTCGACGTATTCCTGGACCTCGCGTCTCAAGCCGTAGCCTTCACGGACCCGCGAGGGATAGTAGCGAAGGTGAACCAGGAGTTTGCCAACCTCGCCGGCGCCAGCGACCCGGCGGAGTGCGTGGGCCACCCGGCAGGCAAGCTGCTGGACGAGCCCAGTGCGATCGGCGACCTGCTGGACGAGTGTCTCGTAACCGGGGAACCAAGGACAGCAGCGGTGCAGTTGCGGCGGGCGGACGGAAGCCGCGTCCGGGCCCGTTTACGTGCCGCAGTCGTGCGCGATCAGGACGAACGGTCGATCGGGGCTCTGCTGGTTGTGGAAGAGGCACCTCAGGAGGCAGTTCCTCAGGCTCTCCGTCGCCCGACCGAAGCGCGGCTGTTGCTTCGCGCTCTGGAGGCAGCCAAGGCGGCCCAGGACTGGCAGGATGCGCAGCAGGTCCTGGAGCTGTTGATGGACTTGAGCGCCAACGCGGTCACCTGTGACGCCGGAGCTCTAGTGGTGCTGAGAGGAAGGCAAGAGATACCGCTGATCGTGCGGCATGGGGTCTCTGCGGAACTAGCTCAACAGCTTGCGAGGTTGGCAGCGGGCAAGCTCTCGGAGCAGGGCACGATAATGGGCCCTAAGCCCACGATAGTGCCAAGCCTCGAGGCGTACTTGTCTGAGACAGCTGACAAGAATCTCGTCAAGGCTCTCCTGACAGAGGGCCTACAGAGCTGCGCTCTGATCCCGCTGACCGCGGGGCCGCTGGCGCTTGGGCTGATGTTCTGGGGGGCCTCCCGATCCGGCGCCCTGGACCAGACGCGATCCGAGGAACTAGCCCTGGTGGCCGCGGAGGCCTCTTCGGTTGTAGCGGTGCTGCTGTCTCAGATCGAGTTGGTGCGGGCGAAGAACAGCTTTTCCCAAGTGGCCGAGCTCAGTCTGGATCTATTACGGGCCCAAGACGTAGAGGAGATCCTGAGTGTGTCCGCCGTGGCTGCAGTGAGGCTTCTGGAGGCCGACTGGGTTGCTGCGCACGTCCTCGATGCTCGACGCGAAGAACTGGAGCAGGCTGTGCAGGCCGATGCGGACGGCAACGTGACATCACGCACGACCATGCCAACCGCCGCGCACGACGCCGCATGGCAGGCTATGGAACGCGATCGTCCGTTGGTTCGCAGCATCGACGCAGATGGACAAAGCATGACCCTGGCCACCGCAGCCTTGAGAGCCGAAGGCGAGACCGTGGGTGCCCTAATAGTGGCATGGCACGAACAGCGACAGGTGTCGGAGGAAGAGCTAAACCTGGTGGATCTGCTCGGACGAATGACGGGCATGGCCGCCATGCAGGCGCAGGTTTTCGAGAAGGAAACTTCGCGGAGTTCGCAGGTATGCGCAGTAGCAACCGAGGCTCTGGAACTGGAGGCCCGGGCCCGTAACCTGCTTCAGGTCGCCACCACGGTCCAGGAGCTGACAGAGCTCGATGACATTCTGGCTTCGCTAGCAGAGGCCGGCCTGCGCATAGTGGGCCTGGAGCACGTGGCCCTCTACCTGGCCGACCATGAGAAGGGCCAGCTCACAGGCGCAGTGGTGGCGACTGAGCCCCAGACGGTCCGCCCCCTGGTGGAAGAGTGGCCATTGCAGAAGGGCAGCTCGGTGTATGCCGACGCTGCCTTGTCGGACAGTCCCTACCTGGTTGCTGTTATCGAATCGGTCTCAGGGGCCTATGAGGCCGCCCTCATACCCTTGAGGACCCAATCGGCGCTAGTGGGCCTGTTGGTGGGAGCGAATCCATCGTCGGGACGGGAGATCTCGCCACAGGACCTCAAGTTACTGCGCTCGCTAGGAGGGCTGGCCAGTGTCGCCATCAACCGGGCGCGGGTGAATGAGATGAGAGACATGATGGCCCGGTCGGTGTCGCACGAGCTGCGGGCGCCCCTGGCTTCGACGCGGGCTTATGTGGAAGTTGTGCTAGACGAGGGCGTGGGTCCTATCAACCAGGAACAGCGCGTGTTCCTGCAACGTGCGGCCAATGCCTGTGACTACCTACAACGACTGGTGGAGGATCTGTTGGACCTCTCACGACTGCGGTCCGGCGAGATTTCGCTGAACCCAACTATTACCGACCTGGTGGAGCTGATCGAGCATATCGTGGACAGTCTGCGGCTTCGTGCTGAGCAGAACAATATCGAGCTGGATGTGAACGTAGCGCCGGAAGTGGCCGAACTTCTGGTTGATCGTACGCGACTTGCCCAGATCCTTACCAATCTCATCGACAACGCAGTGAAGTTTAATTACCATGGAGGACGAGTGAGCGTACGGGCGACGCTCGAGGGTCGGGAGGTGCTAATCGCTGTAAGCGACACAGGACCGGGAATCGCGGAAGCAGAGCAGGAAGCTATCTTCGACGAGTTCTATCGTGGCAAGGGCGAACTTACCCAAGCCCGGACGGGAGCTGGCCTGGGTCTTGCCATAGCCAAACGGGTTGCTACCTTCCTCGGCGGCACGTTGACGGTTCAGAGTGAATTGGGGCAGGGCAGCACCTTCTTCCTGCGTTTCCCCTACCAGCCACCGGACGTTTCCGAGACTTCGCAAAAGGATACAGAGGTGACTGACTTTGGCCCCGGAAAGCAGATCAAAAGTTCTGATTGTGGACGATGACAGAGATCTCGCGGCCGCTGTTTCGCGAGCCTTACAGAATGTAGGATTTGAGACGGTACTTGCCTCCACGGCCGCTGACGGCTTCCGGATGGTTGAGGCGGAAAGCCCGGACCTTGTCATCCTTGACCTGATCTTGCCAGACATGGACGGCATTCAGTTCTGCAAGGATCTGCACCAGCAGGTCAAGATACCGGTGATAATGCTCACGGGCCGGACCGACGAAACAGAGCGGATCGTTGGTCTTGAGGTTGGGGCTGACGACTATGTGACAAAGCCCTTCAGTGTCAAAGAGTTAATCGCTCGAGTCAAGGCCGTGCTGCGACGGGTTCAGGGGCAGCCGGTGCACTCTAAGTCGGTGTTGCGGGTAGGCAACATCGAACTGGACGTTGCGGGACA
>JAKORR010000387.1 GCA_029777735.1 Armatimonadota bacterium
TCTTGCCTTCAAAGGGCACGAGCACAGCGTCCTTGTCCTGGAACGTCTGGTACTTCAGTCGCAACTCGTCCAGCATGTTACAGATGTCTCTGAGATTGGGCGGGCCCGTCGTGCCTGCTCCTCTGTTTTTCCCGAACATTTCACTCTCCCTCCTGGCGGATAGGGCCGCATGTGATGCCCGTGCGAGCTGCGTTTCGTGGCGCCAGCATCCTCGCCCGGCGAACGCGCTGTGTTGAGCATGTCCTTCTGTTCGTTGCTACGAACGCTGCACCTTCTACCCTGGGCAGAATTCTCGTGGTGCGTGCGTGCCCTGCCGTTATAATATCCGTGAACACCCTTATCGCTGATTTTAGGAGGGTTTGGAATGACCTTGAAGGAAAGGTTTATCACAGCTGTTTCGGGCGGAGAGCCTGACATTGTCCCTTGCTCGCCCCTGATTCACCACCGCTATGCAAACACCGTGCTCGGCGAGACCGATTGGCGGGCCGTGTATGAAGTTCATCGACGACTCGGCACGGTCCACCACCGTGGCCCCATTGGTCTGGGCTGTTCTTGGGAGGCGCCACCCGGGTATGAGAGCCGCTCCGAAGTGGTCAAGCGCGAGGGTACTAGAGTCGAGACTCGCACGTGGATCACCACGCCCAAGGGTACCCTCACCGCCCTCGACGTCAGCGGCATGATTCCTGGCGATCCCATCACGGGCAAGCGCGTTGAGCCGGCCATCAAGAGACCCGAGGACTGGCGTATCTATGCCGACTGGCTCGAACAGCAGGCGGCAACGGCCAAGCCGTGGACCGACACCGCACTGGAAGCCTACGAGCTCATGGGGGACGACGGGTCCCCGAGTTGCGGCTTGGGCTGTGTCTTCTCCGAGCTAGGGGCGGTCCGCGGTATGCAAGACCTTATCTACGACCTCTACGACTGCCCAGAGCTGCTGGAGGCCTGTGCCCAGCCTCTTATGCACATACACCGGCTATTGGCCGAAGCCTTCGCGGGGCTGCCCAACGAAGTGTGCTGGATCGATATCTGCTGGGCCACGGGTGCTGAGCTGTCCGAGGAGCATATGGAGTGTTGGGTCCTGCGAGATGCACGGCAGATGATCGAGGCAGTGCACGGGAAGCCCGAACATTACGTCGGCTACTATACCTTGGGGCGTATCAAACGCTACCTGCCAGCCCTGGTGGATAGCGGTATCGACTTCGTTGAGACCTTTGAACCCAACCAAGGTGACCTGAGCCTGGCCGAGGCCAAAAGGTTGTATGGTGATAAGATCTGTCTAATGGGTAACTTCGACTGTAACGTGCTGGTCTTCGGGACGGTCGAGCAGGCTCGCGAGGAAGCCCGCCGCTGCCTGCGCGAGGGCATGAAGGACGGAGCCTACGTGCTGGTTACGGCTGACGAGGTGCCCGCCAACGCGCGTTGGGACAACCTGCGGGCCATGGTAGAGGTATGTGAGGAAGAGGGACGATACCACTAGGCGATCGCGGACACCGGGGCTGTGGGTTGGCTGCAGGTCCCTGGTGAGGATAACACGCCAGAAGGCCCCTCCCGCGGGCTGAATCGCGGGAAGAACATAGCCTGTAGACTGGGGCTTCGAGGGGCAGATAGCTTCCACTGGGCATCAGGCAGGGCCCTTGGCCTCTCGCTGCACCGAGATTGCTGTTGTCGACGGACCCCCACTAGGAGTATTATTTAGAAGTATCATCGTCAGGCGATAGGATCAAACCAGGGGGGGATTGGTATGTCCGACGAACTGGCTGCCCAGGGTGGAACTCCGGTGCGCTTGAAGCCCTTTCCCACGCGCCCGAAATTCACCTTGGCGGATGCTCAGCAGGTTCTTGAAGCCTTGAACCAAGGCACGCTGTTTTATCCCTTGGGCAGCAAGGTCTACGAGTTCCAGAGACGGTTCGCAGCCCTCTACGGAGTGAACTACGCTACTGCGTCCACCTCGGGCACCTCGGCGATTCACGTAGCCCTCGGCGCCATCAACCCCGATCCCGGCTCCGAA
>JAKORR010000388.1 GCA_029777735.1 Armatimonadota bacterium
ACGGCGCCCAGGGTGAACGCCTCAGCCGGCGTCAGCCCGAGGAACACGACCGCGAACGCGCCGAGGAGCACCGCGGTTATCAAAACACCAAACGTGGCCAGCACGAACGATGGCCCAACCACTGGGCGCACACGCCTCCACTCGGTGCTCAACCCACCCGCGAAGAGGATATAGATCAGCGCGATAACGCCCAGCCCTTGAGAGAGACGGGCGTCGTCAAAGGCGATCCCGCCGGGGCCCTCACAGCCCGCGAGCATGCCAATCATCAAGAAGATCAAGAGGGCAGGTACACCGGTGATGCTTTGACCCTTGCTCGCGA
Organism: Armatimonadota bacterium; assembly: GCA_029777735.1. Lineage (GTDB taxonomy): Bacteria > Armatimonadota > Zipacnadia > Zipacnadales > FEN-943 > JAKORR01. The sequence goes on from JAKORR010000388.1 coordinate 320, forward strand.
CAACGCTCAAAAGGAGAAGGCCCCCCACGCCAAGCAGGATATACTCTACTGTCATGCGATTGTCTATTCCCCTTCTCGCCTAACTCAGCAGTCAGCAGCATCTCATGTTACATAGCTATTTACTCTATCGAGACGGGATCGTGAGCGTGGCCCTGTGGGTATCGCTTGCCCGCGGATCATTGGTTCGGGTGGCGTGCCTGGCGGGTCAGCGGTAGTTCGCCGCCACGCCGGGATCGATGGTACCACGAAAAGAAACCTGCCAGGACGCCCGCATGCTTTGCGTGAGTGACGTTTCTCTCACAACCTCTTACGCCCGATTTGAGAAGGTGCGGCTGCATCAGCAACCCAGCTGTTTCTCCCAAAGAGGGAGTGCCTGAATGCACCACACTATTATACCAGTTTTTAAGGAGGGAGAAAAGGCCGAGGGGGCGGTAAATTGGTGTGCGGCAGATGCGGACGCCCCCGGTCGGACTCCGCGTGGGCTGGCCCAGCACCACCCGACCCCTGTAGCGCATGCAACTGCCGGGCGATGATCTGCTCCTGGTAGTGATCGTCCAGCTCGCAGAGACAGCCGCACCATCCCCAAACCCGCACGCTCAGGTTGCAGTGTCGCTCCGGATAGAGGCGCTCGCTCTGAAGCCCGCGGGTGATACGTGCCCTGGCTCTTCTCATGCTCCCAGCACGGGGAAGCAGGTGAAGCGTTCTTCCGCGATCTCGTAGTAGGGTACCACCTTGTGCCGGGGGTAGCCCCTTACCGTGAAGTGGCCTGGATGCCCCGGCTCCGGCACCAACCACGCCTCCGGGCTCCCGGGATCCACCTTTAGGGAAGTAAACCGGCCCCTGCAGTTGAAGGGGCCCACGATGCCCAGCAGCACCGGTCCATACTCCATGGCATAGCGGCTCAACCCCGGGACCTGATCGCGCCCGGTGTAGCGAGTGACGCGGATCCCTAGCGGCAAGGTGAAAGAGACGGTATCGCCGTCGCGCCACTCGCGCGTCAGCGCACAGTAGGTGCCCGGCTGGCCAACCGCGACCTGCTGGGCGTTGACGGCGAGCCCCACTTCTCCGGTGGCCCAGCCGGGGATGCGCAGGTGAAGCGTGAACGTCGTGGGCGAGGGCACGCCCACGCGGATGGCGACGGAGCCACCGAGAGGCTGGTCGGTCTCGGTCGTGAGCGTGACGGGAGCGCCGCCGCAGGTACAGCGGAGCTGGGAGGAGGCATAGATGTCCACGTATACCCCATCGGACGCCAGCGAATAGAGGAACTCTGGCAGCGATCCGAGGATGCGCGTGCCCAGGCCAGCGCAGCAGGAGACGGGCGTCGAGCGGTCATCATCCTTCTGGATATCCAGGTAGGC
>JAKORR010000036.1 GCA_029777735.1 Armatimonadota bacterium
CAGTCTTGTCCTGCAGCGGAGGAGTGGCCGATCTGTTGGGCCGCAGACCAACCTGGGAAGAGCTCGTGGAGACCTTTGTGCAGGGTTTCCGGCAAGCTCTGGGCGTGGATATCGAGCCTGGGGAGATTACTCGAGCTGAACAGGACAGAGTCCGGGAGCTTGAGGCTACCCAATATGCCACGGACGAGTACACCTTGCACACGCCGGGCAGGTCCCGATAAACCTGCTCGGGCTACGGAGCAGCTGAGGGCGCTTAGCGCACCGCCCATCCGCTGAAGTAGAATAGCTCTGTTGTCTTTGTTTCCTGAAAGATGACGTCCGTAGTACAATAGTGATGAGAAGACCGCGAATAGCGAGTCTGCTAGATGGTTCGACCTAATAGTGTCTATCCTTGTGCAAATTTCTGTCCCAATGCGTCTGATTTTCTTTAAGTCGGGCCGGGCGAACCAAGATAGTTCAAAGCAGAGACTGTAACCCTCTCATTTTAATTGATCCAGAGAACGAAAGAGCTCGCCACTCGCATGTGTGGGGCCGGACAATCCCTTCTGCAGTGCATGCGTCACGCCCTTCGGCCAACTCGGCGCGGAGGCCCGCGCCGCCAGACACCGCAAGATTGCATCTCGTGTCTCTGACGAGTAGACGGGTAGATATACATTTGCGCGTGTTCGTCCTCTACCAGCTTGTCGCCGACTCACATCGCCCTAAGGCTCTGGGCTACACGGACACTCTACGCCGACTCTCACCTGCCACTGCTTGCCACGCTTCGTAAGCACACCCTGCAAGTTCAGTTCCCACGCAATCTTCGGCGCGCCCAACCCACTGGCAACCACCCGGCCATATCTGCTCTTAAAACCTCAATGCTCACTGGCTCGGCTGGAACAGCCCTAGTGAGGAGGACCGTTCCTGCAAGCCAGCTCCCTACGATGTTTGTGTGAAGCATCCGGGATTCGAGAGCAGCCCGAGGACTCGCTAGATAACCTCGCTCACGTTGACAAAGCGACCGCCTTCCTCAGCCGATTTGTTACACGCCACGGTGACTGCCAGACTGTGATAGGCGTCTGCGTAATCCGAATAGATTTTCGACCGATCGCCCGTGCGTATTGCCTCGATGAAGGCCGCATCCTCGCCCTGATAGCCGTCCTTCGTGCATTGGTACGTGCCGCTGTCCTCGGGCGAATTCCAGGTCAGCGTGTGGCCAACGACTTCGAGCGTGAAGCCATGGGCCATTACGCGCAAGCCACTGCTGCCCCAACCCTTAAGCAGACAGCAGTTGCTGATGTTGCCTACGGCACCGTTTTCAAAGACCAGGTTGGCGGTACCCACGTCGGGAACATCCAGGTCCTCATAGTCCTTCTGCGAAGCGCGCAGGGCGTAGAAGGCCGAGACAGCTGTGACCTGGCCGCACAGAAAACGGGCCATGTCGACTATGTGCGTGGTCTGCTCTACCATCTGACCACCCGACTTGTTCATGATCCGCCACCAGGGAGCGCCGGGCACGCCAGTCCAGAACCATCCCACCGCGAGGCCGAGGATCCTGTCCTGGAGCATGTCGCGCGCCTTTTGCACGTGGTCGTCCCAGCGGTATTTGTAGGCAACCGCGGTGATGATGCCGCTGGATTGTACGGCTTCGAGAATGGGCCTTGCCATGTCCGTATCGATAGCGACGGGCTTTTCTATGAACAGATGCAGGCCGCGAGCGCAGGCCTCAATCTCCATCTCGCCATGGGCAAACGGTGGCACAAAAATGGCGAGGGCCGTCAGCTCCTCGGCATCGAGCATCTGTCGCCAATCGGTGTAGGCCCGGCCACTGAACTTGTCCGCCGCGGCCTGAGCGCGCTCGGCCTGAACGTCCACGAAGGCCACAAGCTCCACGTCCTCCATCGCGGCGAAGCGGTCCATATGGCCTTGGGCGATCCCGCCTGTGCCGATAACTCCGATCTTGATAGCCATTGAGAGGCCTCCTGACACCCCGTCTCAGCGGGGCTTAACAATGAGCGCTATATCGCGCTTGAAGACGGGCGTGAGAATCTGGGCTCGACCACCGGTCACCTCGAAGGTCTGTATCTCTCCGAACTCACCCTTCCAGGTGTCGTACCAAGCTGCCTGGTAGTTACCCTCCTTCAGGCCGGTGAAGATTAGTCGCAGCGGCCCTTGTTCCTTCGGCGCCACTTTATCGCGGTCCTTCTGCCAGTTACTTTCTCGGTCGTGCACCCACCCGACGGCCTGGAGGCCGTCGGTGAGAATCCACACGTCGATAGGCGCCACTGTTGCGTCGAAGTACCCTCCAAAGGTGATGCGCGGCAGGGTCATCCAATCACCGGATTCGTTGACCAGCTCCAGCAGGTGATTCCCCGCCGGCACCTCCACAGGCACCTCGGCGTCGAAGGTGCATTGCCAGAGGTTCCACTCTTCGAAGTATTGCGCATCGGTGTAGGGTCCTTCGCCGGGTGGGCCGCACTTGAACTCACGCCGCACCACTTCACGGCCGTCAAGCTTGATCACCAGCACTGCGAGGGCCGAGACACGCCCAACCTTGAAAGTCACTGTGCCAGCGGCTGGCATGTCCACCCGCAGCCGCAGGGGCGAGCATAGCTCCGGCTTGCCTGGAGAAAACAGAAACTGACGCGGCGCCTGCGGCGTGGCCCTGCCATCGTGACCGATCGCGATCTCCGCCTCCGGCTGTTTCGCCCAGCTGGGGTCCAGTTCGTAGACTAGGTCCACGAAGGGCTGAGCTGGGGGCTCCGTAACACGCGGGGGATCGACTTGCGCCCGCGTGGGTACGAACCGGGTCCAGTCGATCTCGCTGGCGAAGCGCGCCACAGACGTGAAACGTCCATACAGGTCCAGTGGGTCCACGTAGCCGTCCCAGTACCACAGGGCAGCCGTGCCGAAGCTGCGAGAGGCCACCGCAGCCCACAGACCGTTGTGCAGGTTCGTGCCCAGGCCGTCAGGGTCGTAGTCGCGGTCGCTGCGCTTCCAGTCGATGCCGAACTCGCCCATCATGAAGGGCTTACCGTACTTCTCCGTGAAGCTCCAGGAAGTGTCGGCAATGACTGGTGCTGAGTCTCGCACGTTGCCGTCCGAACCGTAGTGGTGAGCCTGTGTGTAGTCCATCTCGCTAAGTTGCCACACGTCGTCCCTGCCATAGGTCGTGGTGCGCAGATGGTGGTGAATGTCGTACTCTCTCAGGTATGCTCCCATTTCCTGCACCCATGGCGCTGGAGCCCATACTTCGTTCCAGAACTCCCAGCTCAGCACGCTAGGGTAGGCCCCCCAGCGCGCCAGGTAGTAACGCAGGCGCTGCTTATACAACTCGCGGGCCTGCTCGTTACTCCAGAACTCCTGCGGGCTCACACAGGGCCCACCCAGCGCCGAGTTGTAAGGGTTGTAGTGCCAACAGTTAGACTTGAAGTAGTCCTCCTTGTCCATCAGCTCGCCGTGATAGCCAAGGCATAACATCACGTAGATGCCCTTCTGGGCCGCTAGCTCAAGCACGCGGTCGAGACGCCAAGCGTTGTCCAGGCTGTAGCGGCCCAGACCATAGTAGAACCCGCGCCGCGATGGGTCTACGTTGGTCCACTCCAGCGCCATGTTCCAGCGCACCAGCCAGATACGGCAGTAGTTGCCGCCCGCCTGGCCCAGCCGCGAGAACCATTGCTCGTACTTCGCCAGCAGGTCGTCGCCGTCCCAGCAAATGTTCTCGCCCACGGCAAAGTAAGGCGTGCCGTCGTCGAAGCGCAGGTAGTAGGGCGTGTCGGACGAGCGGCGCACGAAGCCGTGTCCCTCGCTGCCGTTGCAGGAGAAGGTCCCGGCCTCGTGCGAGACCTCCTTACCGCCGTTGCGGGCGACCAGCCTCACACGGTAAGTACCCTCCTCCATCGGCGTCCAGCGTAAGCGCCAATCCCACCCACCTTCGGGCACAACTAGATCGCCGCCAGGCGTGAGGCTCTTGTACTCCTGGGAGATGAAAGCCGGTTGCTCGAGAGGCCGAGTGCCCTGGCGCTCGATGATGCCGCGCACGTCGATTTGGCTGGGGTCGAAGGGGTTGTCCCACGTACCGGAGACGCTGAAGCGCAATTCCACGGGCCGCCAGCGTGGCCCTTGTCTGGACGACCAGATCGGGTCGCTAAGACTCAGTTCGCCGGTAGCGCTCAGGTCGATCCGCGCCGTGTCCCAGCGCTTCTCTGCCTCAGCCATGACAACGCCTCCCTCCTCAAGAGCTGTGACGGTGGTGGGTTCGAGGACCATGTCGCAGATGAACTCCTGCCCCTCCGCCAGCTTGGCGGTGTCCTTTACCACAAGCTGGGCCTCGAAATGCGGAATGTTGAACTTCCTGTCGTCTTGGAGAGAGATGCCTGCGAGCCAGTCACCGGCTGGCCGCAAGGCCAGGACACTGTCACCAAGGCACCAGCCCAGCGCTTCGGCGGCGGGGCCCGACCACAGGTGGTAAGGGTCAGGCAGGTTTTCGGGCAGAGCGCGCAGCAAACCAAGGCCGCGGCTCAGGGACAGAAAGGCGCCCTTCCCGGCATAGACGTCCGTAGAAGTTCTGAAGATTACGCGCGCACCCTCGGAGCTGAAGTCGCCCAGCGCGCGGCCACGGTAGGTGACCTTCACGGCGGCTCCGGCAACCTCAATGGTCTGTTCCAGTTCCAGCCCACCACCTTCCCACTCCACCCGGCCACCGAAGACCCAGCGCTTCCCATCCTCCGAGCGCTCGGCTCTGTTGGGATTCCACGTGTCCTGCGAGAACCAGTAGCGCGTCCAGCCCTTGTCGGGTATGACCAGCAAGAGGCCGGTAATGGACGGGCCCTCGCCCCAGGCAAGCGACCGGATCGCACCATGCTCGTCGACTTGTAGGACAGGCTCTTGTGCCCACGCTGCTGAAAGGAAAAGGAGGAACCCAGCCTGCAGAGCGAAAATAAATACTATGCGAAGATGTGGCTTATCGAACCACGGGAAGGAGGTCGTAGAAATGCGTGTCAAGATCCTCGTCACCTCGTCTTTGTCTCTCGTCATGGTACTACTTGAAGCAACCACGGCCCTGAGTGCTCCCCAGCTTCCGGAGGCGGCGCAGAAACTCTGCGCGGACACCTTAGCGGCGCTGCAGAACACCGATGCGGCACCGCTGGCCAAGCTTTTTTCTGCGCAGGCCAGCAGCTTCCTCTGCCAGATCGACGATGCGGTCGTCCGCACCAGCAGGAAAAAGCTTCAGACGCAGGAGAAATGGACCGAGAAGCCGTTGCTATCCAAGCAAGCTAATCTGACGAAGCTTCAAGCGTCGGATCGGATATACGCAGGTGAGGTGTCGGCAGAAATAGAAGATGCGGGCAAGGCCTGGCCCCTCAACGGCATCTGCGTCTACGAGGGCGGCGAGTTCCGCTGGATGATGCTTGCGATCTTGCCTCCGGCACCCGAGGATGAGCAAGTCCAGGCACTGAAGATGGACGTGGGGAACACTGTGGCGGGCTGGCGCGATGCGCTCGTCGACAACCAGATAGAGCAATTGCTTAACGCCATGGCGCCCGACGTCTTCTGCGTGGCAGTCGTGGGGCCAGACTATGGCTTCTACGTGTTCTCCGACCCGGACGAGCTTCAGATGATGCTCACTAGTGGCCAGGTGCCTGGTCCGCTGGTGCTGGACGTAGTCTCCGGGCCTGAGGGACACTTCACCCCGAATCTAGCTGCGCCTCGGTATATATGGAAGTTTGGCGTGGCTGAGTTCCAAGACGTGCCCTTGGAGGCTTGGCTCCATCTATACAGGGATGCTGACGGGTGGCACGTTGCCGCCGTTTGTGGGCTGCCGCCGAAGCAATAGCCGCCCGCCGCGCGCAGGACTACGAAGGCAAGAGAAGACTGGAACCCCTCTAGCCGCCAGTGACGACGGCTGGGAAGGTTCTAGATGGTTTTTGTGACACAAGGGCCCACAGGCGCTGCCACGTTCTTACTTGGTCTCCAGCGTTGGCTTCCGCGGCCCACTATTCCCTGGCCCTCGCAGGGAGCGGCTGGGCACATTTGAGGGCGTCGCAGGACTCGGGGGGCCAGGGGCTACCGTTCGTACTGCTGCGACGATACCCCGGAGGAAGTCCGCCCGTCCCCGGCTCAGCTGGAGCAGGGCCCTTCTTCCCCAGAGGGGCTTGTAGATTACGAGCAACACCACAACTACCACAACCACCGCGATGACGACAGCGACCAGTAAAGCCTGCTTCTGCATGCTTCTCTCTCTGTTCTCAGCTTGTGGGGCCACGAGCTCAGCGCCCCGGCAACACCAAGCCTAGACAAGCGCGCCTGAACCCTTTCCTACCTTCGGCCGACGACCTATCCCCGTGAAATCGGGTCAGGTGGAGCGAGAGGATCCGAGCGACCTGCCCCCGTTTTCTAGACCCGTGAGAGTGAGAGGGTTACAGCCTCCCTGCTGCTGTGTGGGCGGAGGGAGGGCGTAGCCCGACCGGAGCCCACACAGCGTCCGCTCTTCTCTTCCCCCTGCCTGGACTGCTCCGCGAACTCCGCCGGTGTCAGATAACCCAGCGAGCTGTGCGGCCGCTCGGTATTGTACTCCTCCCTCCACGCCTCGATCACCGCTCGTGCCTCCTCCAGGTTGCCAAAGACCTCGCAGTTCAGACACTCGTCCCGAAGCTTCCC
>JAKORR010000389.1 GCA_029777735.1 Armatimonadota bacterium
CCACCCGGCACCAGCGTGAGGTGGGCACCGGTTACTTCGACGAGGTCGCGCAGGTGATTACGGGCGGCAACTCCTCCACCCTGGCGATGCGGGGGTCGACGGAGGAGGAGCAGTTTACGGTGGCGGATTAGCGCCGCGTCTTCTTGGGGCTCCGGCAGCCGGGTTGGCGCTTCTGCTGCGCGCCTTCGCCCTTGCTGCCGGGGCCCTTTTTGCGCGGGCGTCACGCTGCCGGGTCAGGTAGGCGTTGGTAACAATGTGCACTTTCGTAGAGTGCAGGCGGCACGCGGGGTGCAGCTGTCGCGACGTCGGGAAGGCCCGTGGGACAAGGATTTGAGGAAAGTGCACATTCGTTCCAGTGGCAGCTGCGCCGGACGTGGGGTGGGTTGACAGGTAGGTGACGGCGTGGCCAGGTGTCGATATAGCCGGGTATCGGTGGTTCTGGGAAGGCTTCGGCAGACTGGCGTGCCTGGGCGCTGGTAACAATGTGCACTTTCGTAGAGTACGGGCGGCATGCGGGATACAGCGGTCGCGACGGCGGGAAGGCTTGTGGGACGAGGACTTGAGGAAAGTGCACATTCGTTCCAGTGGCGGTTGTCCCAGGGGTGAAGCGGGGTTGGTGGCCGGTGTCGGTGCAACCGAGCGCGAGTCTGTGGGGGAAGGCCGCGGCGGACTGACTTGACTTGGCGCTAGCAACAAAGTGCACTTTCGTAGAGTACAGGCGGCATGAGGGATGCGGATGTCGCGACGTCGGGAAGGCTTGTGGGACGAGGACTTGAGGAAAGCGCACATTCGTTCCGGAGGAGATTACCCCGGGATGTGCGGTCGGGGTTGGTGGCAGGTGTCGGCCTAACTCAGCGCGAGTGTGTGGGGGAAAGCCGCGGTGGACTGATTTGACTTGGCGCTGGTAACAATGTGCACTTTCGTCGAATACAGGCGGCATGAGGGATGTGGATGTCGCGGCGTCGGGAAGGCCCGTGGGACAAGGACTTGAGGAAAGTGCACGTTAGTTCCAGTGATCGTTGCCCCGTGCGGTGAGGCGGGGATTGGGGTAGGTATCAGCATTACTGGCAAACCTGTTTCCGGGGAACGGCCTGGTGAGGCGCCGGCGCTCGGCTCTGCCGACCTCGCCTGGATTGTGCTGGAGTCTGCGGAAGGTGTAAACTTCTAGTTGACTTTATCCCGCTATCAGGGTAAAATACGAACGTCGTTGATTCCGGCGTAGCTCAGCGGTAGAGCGTCCGGCTGTTAACCGGAGGGTCGTAGGTTCGAATCCTACCGCCGGAGCCAGTTGCGTACAGGCGGGATTCCCGCCTGTTTTTGTCTGCCTGCCGGGCTGCTCTTGTGAAACGCCGCCGTGTCGCGTAAAATGCTGTATGCGGGCCCTTAGCTCAGCGGTCAGAGCTGCCGGCTCATAACCGGTTGGTCGTAGGTTCGAATCCTACAGGGCCCACCAAATTTATTATCGACAGGCCCTCCATCCGCCGGATGGAGGGCCGCTCTGCATGTGCGCCCGGCCGGGCGAAACGGTGTGGGACGGGAACCCCGGGTTGGACGGTGGCCCGAGCCGGCACCAGTGGAGCAGGACCGGGAGCGAGAACGAGTGTAGCCGGGGCGCTGCAGAGCCGAGAACGAGTGGAGCGAGAGGAGCCTCAGTGAGAGCGACTGGAGCGGGATGCGGGCGGAGGGTCAACAGGTGGAGAGAGTGTGGGTGGAGGGCGTGGGTGGAGAGTGAGTGGAGAGTGAGTGGAGAGTGAGTGGAGAGTGGGTGGAGTGTGGGTGGAGAGAATAGGTGGAGAGAGTGGGTAGGGAGAGTGGGTAGGGAGGGTGGAGGGCGAGAGGGGGACGAGAGAATGGGTGGTGCGAGATCGGGTGGAGCGAGGGCGACTCGAGCGAGAGCAAGTGACAAGGATGAGGCGTGCTCCGCAAGGCTGGATTAGAGACTATAAATATCATATACTTAATGACATAAGGCATTCTGAGTCCGACGCTCTGTCAGGCTTCCATCGAGCCGGGCAGGGCTCGTCCGTTCTTGGGCCGATTATCGCAGATCATTTGGAGGAATAAAGTACAAATGCAACAAGCGCAAGAGGTCAACCTCGGTTCCGGCAGCGTGGGGAGACTGCTGCTCTCGCTGTCGGTACCGGCCATCACCGCACAGGTCATCAACGCACTCTACAACATCGTCGACCGCATCTACATCGGCCACCTGCCAGAAGTGGGTCCGCAGGCCCTGACGGGCG
>JAKORR010000390.1 GCA_029777735.1 Armatimonadota bacterium
ATCAAGAAGGACATCGAGGACAATGCGGAGCTCTTCCGCCGCATGGCTGTAGGCGAGGAAGAGCATACAGTCTCACTTCCCGCGCCCCTGCAGCCCAAGCCACCATATGAGCGCTATCGGGTCAACGTTCTGACAACGGCGCAGGGCCTGAGCGGATCTCCTGTAATCATGGAACCTAACCCAACCGTGCAAAACCTCACAGGGCGCATCGAGTACCAGGCACAGATGGGCGCCCTCGTCACAGACTTCACGATGATCCAGGCCGGATCGCTTCACCGGGCCAATGGTGGCGTGCTCATCCTCGACGCGCGGGAGCTTCTGACTAAGCCCTTTGCCTGGGAGGCCCTGAAGCGCTGCCTCAAGAGCGGGGAAATACGGATAGAGTCACTGGCGGAGGCGCTAGGCCTTGTCTCGACCGTCACACTTCAGCCGGAACCCATACCCCTTACGGCAAAAATCGTGATGATCGGGCCGCCCTTGCTCTACTACCTGCTCTATGCCTACGACGAAGACTTTCCCAAGCTCTTTCAAGTTAAGGCCGATTTCGACTGGGTGAGTGCCCGCTCCGCCAACACGATCCGCGCCTACGGCCAGTTCATCGCCGGCCAGTGTGTTCGCGAGGGGCTTCCACACCTCACGGCTGCCGCTGTCGCTCGTGTCGTTGAGCAGGCCGCCCGTTTCGCTGAAGACCGCGAGAAGCTGACTGCCCAGTTCACACTGGTGGAGAATCTGGTGCGTGAGGCTGCCTATTGGGCCCGCAAGAACGGCCACGACGAGGTACAGCGCGAGGACGTGGAGCACGCGATTGAGCACAAGATATGGCGCTCCAACCGTGTCGAGGAGGCGCTGGTGGAGTACATCCGCCGTGGCATGATCACCGTGCATACCAAAGGCGCCACCGTAGGACAGATAAACGGCATGGCGCTGATATCGTTAGGCGACTACGTCATCGGGCGTCCCAGTCGCATTACGGCTCGCTGCCACATGGGCCAGGGTGGCGTGGTGAACATTGACCGCGAGGCCAAGCTCAGCGGCCCCATCCACGACAAGGGCTGTATGATCCTGGCTGGCTTCCTCGGTCAGCGATACGCCTCCGAGCAACCGTTGTCATGCTCCATCAGCCTGACCTTCGAGCAATCCTACGACGAGGTGGAAGGCGACAGCGCGTCCTCCGCCGAGACCTATGCGATACTGTCGGCACTGTCGGACCTGCCGTTGCGGCAGGACCTAGCCGTGACGGGCTCGGTGGACCAGTTCGGCAACATCCAGCCCATAGGGGGCGTCAACCGCAAGATCGAAGGCTTCTTCGCGGCCTGCAAGGAGACGGGGCTCACTGGTACCCAGGGTATGATCATCCCTGACAGCAACCTCGACAATCTGATGCTCCGTGATGAGGTGGTCCAGGCAGTCCGCGAAGGCAAGTTCCACGTCTATACGGTCAGCACTATAGATGAAGGCGTCGAGCTGCTCACAGGCGTTCCCGCCGGCGAGCAGCAGCCCGACGGCAGCTACCTCGAGGGGACAGTAAACTACCGCGTTCAGCAACGTCTGCGCGAGCTGGCCGAAAAGGCCCGCGAGTGGCGGGAGGCCGAGCCCGAAGCCACCACTGATGACAAGGACGCGGATGACGAGGGAGAACCGAGCAAGCCTAACGACAAGGGCCCCAGGGACGTCCGCAAGGAGTAGCCCGTGCCCAAGCTGCGGATAGGTACGAGTGGGTGGTCTTACCGCCATTGGCGAGACGGTGTCTTCTATCCGCCGGAGCTCAAGCGCGGCCAGGAGCTTGCCTACTACTCAGCAGTTTTTGACTGCGTGGAGATCAACTCCAGCTTCTACCATACGCCTCGCGAGACAACCCTCGAGACGTGGCGTCGAACTACGCCCGACGGTTTTCTTTTCGCCTACAAGGGCTCGCGATCCATTACTCACCAGCGTAAGCTCCTCGACGTCGGCGAGAACGTAGAGTTCATGATCGGGCGGGCACGCTTGCTGGAACCCAAGCTCGGCCCAATCCTGTGGCAATTACCGCCCTCTCTCGCGGCTGACCACAGCCGCCTGGAGGCTTTCCTCTTGCTCTTGCCCCACGACCTGCGCCATGCCTTCGAGTTTCGTCACGAATCCTGGTTCGACGAGGCGACCTACAGCCTGCTATCGGCTTCGGACTGCGCGCTCGTCTGGTCAGACACGCCCAGGTACCCGCTGGTGAAAGTCAGGACCGCAAGCTTCGTCTACGCCCGTCTGCACGGTCACGAGAAACTCTACAGCTCCTGCTACAGCCGCGAGGAACTAATCGCTTGGGCTGCCGACTTCTCACCTCACCTCGCCGCAGGTGCCGACATCTATGTCTTCTTCGATAATGACTTCGAGGGACATGCGCCCCGCAACGCCCTCGATCTTCGCGACATCATGAGCCATGAGGGCTAAGGCGTGGAAATCGTCGTCGGGAGAAGCCTCCTCAAGTGCACCGGATAGGCCGATAGCTCTTCACACCGCATTTCAACCGTGCCTCGCAGTGGCCACAGTCTCTCACCGTCCGCAGGCACCCGGCCCGCATCGCGTAAGCTGCAGCCAGACGCGCGCCAGGATCCGACAGAGAGGACACGGGGCCCAGCGACGCCTGTAGCAGCTCGCGTGGGCCTCCAAGCAGGTCGGTCCGGCCGGACCAAGCGACTTGCCTAAGACCGCAATCCCTGGCGGTATTGACAGCCTTAAGCATCAGCGATACGGGCGCTCCCCTGTGGTGCTCTAACACGAAGTTGGGTCGGAAGGCAAGGAAACAGACGGGCAGCTCCGTCCCCAAGCCCGCGATGAACCAGCTCAGCTTCTCGATCTGCCCATCGTTTACGCCTGGCACGACCAAAATTCGGAATTCCCAGAGTTTCTCAGGTTGCTCAGCAATCATGCGGGCATTGCGCAAAACCGGCCCAGCTGGCGCACCGGTCAGAGCCCTGTGTACCTCGTCGTCCACAGCCCGCAGATCAAAAGTCACCGACGTAGTCCACGACAGTACCCGCCGGAGGCTCTCTTCCGTCATAAAGCCGTTAGTGTCGAAGTTTATGCGCACACTCGGATCGAGCTTGCGCGCCTGCCACACCACTTCCTCGACGAAGGGCAGCGAGCACGTTGCCTCGCCCCCAGAGAAGAAGATACGGTCCGCCCCGATCCCGCGCCCGAGTGACGACGCAAGGGCCTTCAACGCTTCCTTGGCCAGCTCCCCGGCGGCAAGATGACCATCCACCCTGTTCCGCCCTTCAGGCCACTGGGCAATATCCCAGTTCTGGCAGTGGAGGCAGCGAAGGTTACAACCTGCCATGAATACCGTGTAGCTGGCCGGCGGTGCAGGATGAAGCGTCCGTAACGCCACTTGGGGTTCGCCCAGCAGGCAGACTCCTTGCTCACCGGCGAGGCGATCAACGCCACACTGCCACTCGCACAGGCGACAATCTTGCAGTTCGGCGTCCATGTCCACGGCCCCCCTGGACCCGGGACGCCAAGCGCTCTACAGCCGCCTTAGCGCCCACAGGTCAAGGTTCATCGAGCCGGCGATGCGCTCTATGCACAGCCGTGCGTACCGGCCGCCAGACTAAGCGTCCCCAAAAGCCGGAAGTAGCGCAGTCCTTGGCGGTTCAAGACCAGCCGCCCGTTGCCACGAACCACACCAAGTCCATCCCTCCGTCCAAGAGCCTACCATCCAACGCGCAACTCCTTCAACACCCTGTCAGCCTTGCCCGCGGCCCGCAGTATCACCTCATCCCGATCTCCCTCAGGGACAGCAACAACTCTTCAGTCTACTGGCCAGACGAATCCCGCACGCAATGCACAAGACCGCGTGATGCTGCAATCTTCTCCATAGTTCTGCCCTTGACCTCCCTCTCAACCCCAACCTTTTGCCTCCGAAAGGATCCAGCCGTATATTGTAGTAACCGTTAGGTTCAGCGTACTATCCTTCCCGATTTCGCAGAGAATGGACGTCGCATCGAACTATTCGGCCTCACAAATTCTTACACCATCGGGTTGCAGCTCACCGCTTGTAGTCCTGACGCACCTGTCACCATCAACCAGTGCCGACCGGCCGAAAACAAGACCGACGCGGTCATGCCTATCGCGCTGCCGTCAATCGTGGCGATCGCTTGGGTTCGGCCTCCCTGCCAGACAAAGCCAGTCGATACGGTCCGGCGACACTACGGTCACAGGGCCTCGGTAGTAGCGCCTCACTCCATCGCTGGTGCGTCGTGTATAGCCCTTGAGGCTTTGGGTTGCCCTTCCACGCGCAGCAGCACTTTGCCTAGATCGTGCGACATTGCCTTTTCCGTCTCAACTCCGAAGGTAATCTCGTGACTGTCCTCCGCCACTTGCAGCACGACGAGATGCCGCTTGCTCTCGAGCCGGGCTGAGCTTCCACCAGCCTTCCGAATCGCCAGCATGCTTCTCGTCAGCGTCGAAGAACAGGATGCCAACGTAGGCCGCTTTGCCGCCTGTCTCCACCTCGGCCCGGTAGTCGAAGCTCAGCACCAGGCTGCTGACGTGCTCCAGACCCAGTTTGAACGTGGCCGTAGCATAGCGCGAGGGCCGGGTATTCGTGACGAAGAGAGCGTTGCCGCCGCCCCCAGCCCCGGGTGCTACAATGCTCCCCTGGCAATCCTTTGACACCTGGAGGCAGTGGTAGGTGACCAGGTCGGTGTCCTTCTCAAAGTCGTAGTGCACCAGAGGGGCCTGCGCAATCACTCCGGCCGTGCTTGCCACGTAGGTCCAACACAAGGATCGTACGCACTCTGACCACCTCACAAGCTGTAGCACCACTAGGCCCGTGGCCGCGGGCTTGTGAGACTACATACCACGCAGCCGCGACCTGCCTTACTCGCTCAGCCTCACGCGCAGGGCCTCGCCCTCCCTAATTGTGACGGGCTCAGAGAAGCGTACACGCACGCCCTCATCGGTTCGCTCGGCTTCAGCTTTCACCCGACGGTTGCCTACGCGGGCCGAGACCCTGCCTACTACCTCAATCGCCGCCGTCAGCTCGCGCAGTTCCAACGAGCCGCGCGCAACGGCCAGCGACAGAGCCGCGCCCCGCTCATCCAGCCTCTGCGCGTAGGTGCCCCAGCCGGACGCCACAGAGAAGAACACCCGGAAATCGTCAGCGCTCACACGCGGCGCGAAGCCCATCCGACGTTCAGGCGCCGAGTACGAGAAGCCGCTCAGAGCCGTCAAGAGCGCGTAGCTGGCCAAGGACCGCGAGTAGTGGTGACCACACTCGAACTCGTCCCAGGGATTGCGCCGCTCGCCTGTGTAGCGGTCGCGCACGCCTTTCACAATTGCCAGGCCCTCTTCCACAAGGCCCCGGTAGATGAGGTGGCTCGCAACCTGGTATTCTATGCCGCACCACACCTCGTCGCTGAACCAAAAGGCGTAGCCCGGACGCTCCCCGCGTGGCCACGAGGCGATCAGAAGCCCAGCCTCCTCGTTCAGCGCATACACTCGCAGCGAGCAGAAGTGGTCCGTCAGGTCTGCGCGCCAGTTGTACCGGAAGATCGACTGTAGCGTCTGGAGCACGTTCGCGCGGCGATACAGAGACCCTAGTCCCAGCATGTCGGCATACCACTGCCCCAACAGTTGGTCGGACAAGCAGCCCTTACCAAACTGCCACTTGGGCCAGCTTGGGAAGCGATCGTCCTTGCCGTAGGCAGCCGACATCTCGCGCAGATGCGCCGGCCAGGGCTCATAGGCCCGTGGGTTTACAATCTGCTCATAATATTCACCGTTGAACAACCGCTCGTCGGAAAACCGGGAGCCATGCTCGAAGATCCTGTGGTACTCGTCGGCCACGCCGTCCTCGCCTAGGTGGCGTGCCATCTCCTCCGCCGCGCGTAGGGCCGCCAGGTAAAGGCTTCCCACCATCGTGTTGGCACCGTAGAACTCTATGTCGTAGGTGTTGTGCTGCATTCCCTCCATGACGCCGTCGCGGTTCGTGTCCCAGTACTTCCAGGCAAACTCCAGGGCCTGGCGCGCCTTCGGCCAGAGTCGTCGGAGCCACTCGTCGTCGCCGCAGATTAGCCACTCGCGGTAGACCTGGATGACTGTCCCCATCTGCCCGTCCGCGGCAGGGTGGAATCTGTCCGTGCCCTTCGTACCCAGTGGCAACGGCATCCGGAAACAGACGAAGCCATCGTCCAGCATAGAGTTCGCCCAGTCGGCCTCACGCATTGACCGCTGCAGGTCTGGGAACAGGTATGGCAATGCCTGTGCATAGTTCCAAACGTGCGTACAGGAGCCCTCGCAGCAGCCGTAGGTATCGCCACAGCCCTCAAAGCCGTAGAAGGTGCCGTCCTCCAAGCGCAAACACGTGGTCGTCTTGAGAATCGAGATCTGCGAGCTGACCGCATCGAGTACGTGCGTCGGTAGCGTCGACGAGAAGAGAACCTGATGAAAGAGCCGCGTGTCGCCCAGCAAGCGGTCGAAGTTGTGCCAAGCGTACCTTGCCACCTCCCACGCGCTCTGCCAGCGGGTCGCATACCAGTTGCGCCACGTGGGACCGTGCTCAGCATCGTCGGCCTTGCTCCAGTATTCGTAGTTTGGGAAGTACCAAGTCAGTAGGAAGAGAACCGTTACAGATCGGCCGGGCTCCAGCTCGAAGTCTGCGCCCACCGTGCCACTTGTGCTGCTGCCGTGCCTCTTCGGCGGCCACTGTTCGCTCCAAGCCACCGCTTCCCAGAACTTCAGGATGCGCGAGTCATGCCATTGCGGCCATACCCAGGAATCCTCTGCTGGGGTAGCCAGTACAATTTCGCAGTAGCGCGGGTGGTCCTTGGCGTACTTCCGGGTACTCAGGAGGAGACCCTGCAGCGCATCGCTCTTCCTGGAGGCATTCACGCGCCCCTCTTCCTCTCCCACGATGTTCGTGAGGTTGCCCATCACCGACACCTTTAGCGGCGTGCTACTGTGATTCGTGATTGTGTAAAGCAGCACCGCCATCGGCAGACCCGAGGCCTCGGCATCCAAGGGCACGAAGGGGTTGAAAGCAACAAGCTTCGCGCTCACCGGGAAGTCGGAATCGCTCAGTTCTACCTCCGCCACGGGATACTCACCGCGGAAGACGCATTCGCGGAAGTGCGGTAGGCCCTCGCCCGAGTCGCGGTGCGCGGAATGGCCGCCGTTCCTGTGTGTCCCGCCGGCGGGCCCCTGTAGTGTTTTCACGGCTGGAGCCTCGCCAGGCTCCACAACGCGCACACAAAAGAAAGCGTTCGGCATCGTGCGGCCCTTCGCAGGGCGGTTCATGATCTCCCAGTCACGCAGTTGTCCCCATCCCCCGAGACTCACGCTGCCCGTACCTATCCCCCCCAGAGGAAAGGCTATCTCGTCGAGGCTGCGCCCGGTATAGATATGCGGAGAACCTGACGCGAACAGCTCCTCACGTGTGTAGGGAATCTGTTTTTTTCTGGCCATGAGACTACCTCCGCGAGTGAAAGGTCAAGCGCGGTTGCCTGCAATTTCCCACAGCCCGCCAGGCTACCTCCTCACACAGGCAGATGCTACCTCTCGGAGGCGCCTATCTGGCGAGATCCGCGGGTGCTGGTGCCCGGCAAGGAATCTGCGCCCAGGAGGCGAATCAGACACAGTAGACGTCCATGATCCTGCTGCAAGGAGAACAGTCATGCCCAGGAGCTTCCGGATCGTGACGCTTTGCGCCTTCGTCGTGACCGCCCTGCTGCAGGTGGGCGCCAGTGCGGCTCAGGAGGTTAATCCCCCGCTCTACAAGGACCCCAATGCCCCTCTCGAACACCGTGTGAACGACTTGCTGGCCTGCATGACGCTCGAAGAAAAGATAGCCCAGCTCGGCGGCGACCAGTCCGCGATGGCGACGCCCGACAACGAACGTCTTGGCATTCCAGGCTTCAAGATGGCCGATGGGCCCAATGGGGTGCGTCATGGCAAGTCCACCTGCTGGCCCTGCTGCTTGGCCATGGGCGCTACCTGGGACCCGACGCTCCTTGAGCGCCTCGGCGTGGCCTTAGGGCGCGAGTTCCGAGGCAAGGGCCGCTATGTGGCCCTCGGGCCGTGCATCAACATCATCCGGGACCCGCGCGGCGGACGCAGCTTCGAGACCATGGGCGAGGACCCGTACCTTCTCTCGTGCATGGCCGTCGCTTACGTGCGCGGGATGCAGAGCCAGCGCGTCATCGCCACACCCAAGCACTTCGCCTGCAATAACCAAGAGAACGGGCGCGGCAGCAACGATGTCCAGGTCGATGAGCGTACCCTCCGCGAGTTCTACTTGCCCCACTTCCGTGCCGTCGTCCAGGAAGGCGGAGCTTGGGCCATCATGTCGGCCTACAACAAGGTCCGCGGCGAACACTGTACGCAGAATCACTACCTCCAGGTTGACTTGCTCAAGAACGAGTGGGGCTTCCCCGGCATTGTCATGTCGGACTGGGGCGCCTGTCATACCACGGTTGAGGCCATCAACGGCGGTCTGGACGTCGAGATGCCCACGGCCCACTTCTACGGTCAACCCCTCCTCGATGCGGTCAAGCGTGGCGACGTCGACGAGGAGACCATCGACGAGGCTGTGCGGCGGGTGCTGCGCGCCAAGTTCTGGGCGGGCGTGTTCGAGCAACCTGTCCAGCCTGACGAGAGCCAGGTCAATACTCCCGAGCACCAGGCCTTGGCCCGTGAGGTCGAGGCCAAGGCCATTGTGCTACTCAAGAATGAAGGCAACTTGCTGCCCCTGGACCGTGGCGCCATCAAGTCCATCGCCGTAATTGGGCCCAACGCCGACACACCTCGCCACGCTGGCGGCGGCAGCAGCTACATCACGCCGTACTACACCGTCACGCCGCTGCAGGGCCTACAGAACAAGCTCGGTGGCGCCCTTAGCTTGGAGTACGTGAAGGGCTGCAGCTTGCAGAGCGACGAGGATCTCAAGCCCCTCGATCCGACGCTTCTTACACCTCCCCACGCCGAACCCGGCCAGCAGGGCCTACTGGGCGAGTACTTCAACAACATGAAGTTCGAGGGCGAACCGACTCTAAA
>JAKORR010000001.1 GCA_029777735.1 Armatimonadota bacterium
GCGCCACAGGCTTGCCCAGCGAGGTCACACACTCCTCCTGCAGGTCGATGACCGATAGCAGGCCCTCGGTATCGCCGACGTAGAGGCGCCCTTCGCCCGGGTCCAGGGTCGCCGCAGCGATACGCGCGTAGGGGCCTCTTCCAGGGAAGGAGGGCACGAATACGCTGGTTCCCTCAAGCGTCACGGTTTGAGGGTCGTAGCGCATCATCCGGCCCGTGGTGCCGAAGGCATACCACTCTCCGGCCGGGCCCTCAACCAGCACAGGGCTGAAAAAGCGAATCGGGTCCACCTGCCCCACGACGCGAACCTCGTTATCCTCAGGGTTGAGGATAAACAGAGAGCCATCAGGCTCAGTCAGGCCATAGATAAGCGTCCCGGCCCGGTTCAGCCGCAGACACACGACGTGCTGGCCGGGGACAGGTGCGACGAGGCGCTCGAAGCGCGGCTGCGGTATACCCCACTCCTGGATGACGTTGCCGGGCAGCCCGAGGCCGGTGACGCGGAACAGATGGCTCTCGCCATCGTCCCCACCAGCACCATATACGACGTGCCCTGGCATCACAACAAGCGAGTTGCGCACACGCCGGCAATCCGGGATCGGCCCTAGCGGCAGCGCGGCCTCGCACGAGGAAAGATAGGCATATTGAAATAGCCACGACTGCTCGCCGCTGGTTGCTCCGTAGAGAAAGCCCTCGCCAAGGGCAAAGCTGGTGATCATCGAGGACTCGCGCGGGATAGGAGCCGCCATGCCGTTGAAGTTGATCGCCTTCACCAGCACGGAGCCCTCGTTGACGAAGGTACGGCCGGCCGAACCCACGAGCATGCCGGTTTCGGGCTTGCCGTGAAGGGCGGGATCGCGCTTCGGCCACGTCCTGCTATTCAGGTCGAGAGGCATAGGTTGTTCCTCCAGTCGTACCGGGCCCTTCCGAGGCGGGCGCGGGATTGAGGCGGCGCAGAGGCAGGCGCCAGGCCCCGATCGTCAGCCCCACAGCCGAAGAGGCGGGAAATCCTCCGGCGCTGTGTCGTCAAGCTCCCCATCGTCGAAGCGCACGTGGGCGATGCCCGTAGGCGTGCGCCCGATGACGGCCAGGATCAAGTCGCGGCGGGACAGCCACACGGCCCGGCTCACGTAGCGCACGCACTGCCCCAGCTCAGGGTCGCAGAGAGGGCCCAGGTCCTCGTGGACGCCACTGGCCAGGTCCACGCGCTTGAGGTGCGACACTATGCTGTGATCCGGGCGGCGTTCGCTCATGATGCTGTAGTAGAGCAGGCCATCGGGCCCGAAAGCAAGCCCGCCCACGTGACTCTGGTTGATGCAGTTGGGCTCGTGACCTGTCAAGCCGAGATGCAATGGCCCGAGGTCTGTCATTCGCCCCTGATCGCCGTCCTCCATGTCATAAAGCCACAGGTGGGGCCAAGCGGTCCAGGCCACACCGACGACCTTGCTCGGGTCCTGGCACGCAACGACGTCATAGACCATGTGATGCCACCCGCTCTCAAAAGGCGGGTGAGGAATGAAGCGGTCGAGGGTCTCGAGGCGGCAGGCCTCGGCGTCGAAGCGCAGGATGCGGCCGTTGTCGTCCGTGGTATAGGCGTTGCCGATGGGGTCGAGCCAGACGGCCTGGGGGTTGACGGCGCCGATGCGTCCGTAGTCGGAATCAAGGCGCGACTGCAGGTCATAGGAGTGAAAGTGATTCAGCGGATAGGTGCAGGAGTAAAGACGGCGGCGGTTCACATCCAGAGCCAGGCAGCGGCAGCCCTCCTGAGGATAGAGTTGATCAGTCCACAGCACGCTGTCGGTCTTGGTGTCGTAGACCAGGAGGGCCGCGCCAGCAAAGCTTACGTGCGGGTCGTTCCAGTTGCCCCAGGGGTTGTAGACCAAATGGCCTAGCGGCGGACCGCTCAAGTGGGTGGCGGCGTAGAGAACCCCCTCGGCGTCGATGATCAGGCTGTAGTGAATCTTGCACTGGGTGGCGCGCCCGTTGTCCGCAGGCTGTCCCGACACCTCACCCATGTCCACAAGCGCTTCGCGTGTGCCGTCGGTGGCGTAGCGTACGATTACCGCGGCGACGCCGCCAAGGTGCTCGCAGCAAGCAGCGGCATAGGCACGCCGGTCCGGCCCGGCGTTCAGCGCCCACGTGGTGTCGTGTACCGGCAGCTCCGTGAAGTCGACGATCCTGATGTCCATGCCTCTGTTCTCCTGGTGTCGGCGCGGTGAGCCGCAGAATAGGCGTCGCC
>JAKORR010000391.1 GCA_029777735.1 Armatimonadota bacterium
CCAGCGTCCTTTACTCCCAGAGCGACGCTTCGGTAGCCATGCAAAAGACCGAAGACATGCTGACCTCGGTGCCCGATCTAGCGGGCATCTTTGCGGCCAATGAGCCCGCAGTGGTTGGCGCCGCTCAGGTTCTCAAGCAACGAAAGCTCGTTGGGAAGGTCAAGCTGGTAGGCTTCGACGCCTCCGACGCAGAGATTCAGGCCCTGAAGGAAGGCGTCGTCCAAGCGCTTGTGGTCCAGAATCCCTTCAAGATGGGCTATGACGGCGTGAACATGGCACTAAAGGCAATCAAGGGCGAGACGATCCCTAAGCGCGTAGACACTGGGGTTCTCATCGTCACCAAGGCCAACCTGAACGATCCCGAGACCCAGAAGTGGCTGAATCCGCTCGGGCAGACTCCTCAGTAGGTTACGGGCGGACTCAGAACCGCGACGCCTGCGTCGAGCACACAGCCGCACCGGGGGAAGAACCTCGGCGTGGCCTTCACTTTGCTCCGGACCAGGAAGAAGTCGGATCAGTCGAAGGTCCGCCGTATAGTTGCACTCGCCGTTCTCGTTCAATTCTCTGCTGGAGCGATTCAGCCCCTTTTGACGCCCTCCAGCAGCGAGAGGCCGGGCGAGGCGACCTGCGGCATGTCCCGCCGTGCCTTCCTCTCTAGCAGCCAGTTCAGCGCAGGCATGCCCTCAAGCCTCACCAGATTTCGCATCCCACGCAGCGCACTCCCCGCGTCCGGGTGTCAGCGCCGCACAGGGTCCATCTACGCCTCTATCGGCCCACGCAGTCCCAAAGCCCCATAATGTACTGCAGACTCCGCCGCATAGCTTCCGCCTTCTCCTCCAGGGGCGTCGTCTCCACGGCGATGCTATGCACACGCTCGATGTCCGCCTGGGCCTTCACGACGGGGATGTATCGCTCGAAGGGCGAATCGGCCGTACCCAGCTCCACACTGGTGACCGGGTGCGGGCGATCGGGCGCCAGTGAGTGGTCCTTCCAAGCGATGAATCGCACCCGCTCCGGGTGACGCTCCAACAGTTCCCAGCCGGCCTGGCCACAAGTGGTCATGTGGCCAATGTTGAGCAGTGGCCCCGTGTTCGGCGTCGTCAGGTGTGCGATCAAGAACTCGCAGTCGGCCACGGTCTCCACGATGCCGTGCCAGTGCACGTCGGCTGAAATATATAACTTATCACGGTAGCGCTCGCCCAGGGTATCCATGACGCGTGCGAGACGCAGGATTTGCTCCTGTTTGGCCTGCGTGGGCATGCCAGGCTCAGGGGCGGCGCCGACGCTGTGGCCAAAGAAACGACAGCTGAGGGCCACGGCCACGTCCGCCAGTGCGGACAGAGTGTCAGCTGAGCGCTGGGCAGCTTCCTCGCTCGACAGGTCCATCCATGCTCCGAAAAGCACGCCCAAGCGCAGGCCAGCCTCTCTCAGGGCCTCCGCCACGGCCTCCGGGTCGGACCCTGAATGGTCGAGGAGGCTGCAGTCCGGGCGGTCGCCCTTCTGCAGGCTCGGCCGCCCCGGCAGGCTGAGCAGCATCACATCCTCGTAGCCGGCGGCGCGAATCCGCCTCAGCGCCTCGTGAAAGGGCACAACATCGTTGCTGAAGTCTGTGAAGGCGTGAATGCTCGCAGTGAACCTCATTCTGGCCCTCCCTCCTCTCTCAGACGACGGTACACGTCCTCTGCCAACGTCATTGTGGCCACTGTGCTCGCTATCGGCGACCGGTCCTCCTCGATCCCTCGCACGGCCCCCAGGAAGTTCGCCAGGTCGTCGATGTAGCCGTACCAGCGTAGGTTAGGCATATGGCCATAGTAACCGATGGTGTAGACCTCGTCCGGGCTACCCGCCGGACCAGCGTGATACACCAAGTCTCCGTCGTGGCACGTCAGAAAGTGCCCGTTCTCCCCGGTTAGCTCGAAGTAGACGAATTCCTTATCCGGCATCTGCCCCGAGGTGAAGTTGATGGTGCCCACGGCGCCGCCTGCGAAGCGAGCAAGCACCGCGTAGGAACGAGCGCTGTTGGCCAAGCCCAGCCGCACCTCAAGCCCGGTCACCTCGCCGCCCAGGTACAGCACACTGTCGTAGGCGTGGCAGTGTTGCTCCAGAACGGCGTCGCGCCAGGTGCGCCCAGACACCAGGCCATAGCGGTACACAAGTAGCGTCATCCGCCCGAACTCCTCGCTCGCGGCAATCTCCCTGGCGCGCCGCAGAGCCATCGAGTAGCGCAGGTTGAACCCAACGTGGCACAGGGTCCCAGTCTCATCGGCAAGAGCTGCCAGCTCAGCGGCCTGCTCCGCCGTGGCGGCGGGCGGTTTCTGCAAATACAGCGACACGCCGCGGCGCAACAGTTCCCGCCCAAGCTCGTAGTGCCCCTGGCCCCCGACCGTCACAGTCACGG
Organism: Armatimonadota bacterium; assembly: GCA_029777735.1. Lineage (GTDB taxonomy): Bacteria > Armatimonadota > Zipacnadia > Zipacnadales > FEN-943 > JAKORR01. Next base: position 2,399 of record JAKORR010000391.1, read on the forward strand.
CGTCCAGGTCTTCCTTATCGCACATCTCGCGGAAGTCGGTGTACGCGCGGGCAAAGCCCGCCTGGCGCACGGCGGCGGCCGCTCGCTCTTCTGCCACGTCACAGACCGCCACCGGCTCTACATCGTGCAGCGGTAGCTGCGGAAACACGAAGGTCCTGGCGAAGCCCCCCGCGCCAATGTGTCCAATCCTCAGACTGTTCATGGCTATTCTCCTTAGTTGTCAAGCCCGGCCCACGATGCCCTGCTCGATGTTTAGAGGCAAGCAGCGATAACAAACGGCGCCTACAGAAGCGTTACCGCAAGCATCGCGAGGACGTGCCTCCTGATAACAACGCCTCGGAACGGGCCCTGCGCAAGCCGTAGTCCATCGCAAGGTCTCCGGCGGTCTCTGCTCAACCTGGGGCCGCGCACACCTGCACAACCATCGTCGCCGTGCTGCCCACGACGGGCAAACAGGAACGCGATGCCCTGGAAACCCTCACCGACGCCCCCGGTTCCTTCATCGACCATACCATACTCCTACAACCCACCTGACAACACAAGGCGAATAGTTACGTCTGGAGTACCTGGTGTATCATTGTCCACATCAACATCCCACATGTCCCCTTTTCATTCTCTCAACTTCTCAACACGCGCCCTCGTGGCACTTTCCGACCTTCGCCGAGCACTGGAGCAAGCCTTGATGTCCCTTGTATCGGTAGCCTCCCCGAGAGAGCCTTTCGTGCAGATCTTAGGAACGATGACGCACGGGCGAGAAGGTCTAGTGGGCGGCGCCCCGAAGACTATTGGCCCGGCTGACAGGGCTGGATAGGGCTGCGCAAACCGTCCTGCTGTCGGGTTGAGGGAGGCTGGCGAGTATGCGACACGGCAAGTGGTTGAGCATGGCGGTGTTTCTCGTGGGGCTAGCGGGCTGTGGGCTCGGCCAAGAGCCCCCGCTTGCCTTCGAGCCTATCG
>JAKORR010000392.1 GCA_029777735.1 Armatimonadota bacterium
AGCGGCAGTGGGCAGAGGAAACACTAGAGGCGTTTGGAGTAGAGGGAGATGACAAACACGACGGTCTCAGACAAGGCGCAGCTTAGGGCACTTCGGGATCAGTTCGACGCCCACCAGCACGACATACGGACCCTGGCAGAGGACGCGCGCGCCCTGGGAATGCCCTCGCCTCGCATAGAGTTCACCACGCCCGACGTGGTGCGACAGATACAACTCGGCAAGAGCCTATACCTTCACTGGTTTCGGCACTGATACGAGCCCTGACAGAGGTGGCGCTAGATGCACGCTATCGGGATCGGTAGACGTCTGGCAGACCTCGAGCGTAGGGCCAGGCCGGGGCAGTGTGCTTGCCCGGACGTGGTGACGATGCGATGGCCTGGGGATGGGCCGGAGCCCGAGGGACCGCTGACCGAGGTCTGCCCGACGTGCGGGCGACCGCGGACGCTCCGAGTGATTCGGATGAGATGGCCCGAGGATGAGACGTGAAAGCGACAGAGAGACGGATAGCAGAACTAGAACGCAAGGCGAACCCGGCGAAAGAGGTATTCGAGGTGTGGCACGGCGACGTGGGATTCCCAGAGGATCAGGACGAATCGAGCGTGTTCACCTGCAAGGCACTAGGGCTGACACTCACGCGCGAAGAGCTGGACGCCCGAGAGAGCCCACCGGGCACCAAGACCACGCGAATCCTGATAGTGCATAGCCGGCACGCGCGCACGGCGTGAGAGGCCGCGCGGGTGAGCTGGGGAAAACTGTACTCCAAAGGTAAGGAGAGGCAATGAACAACGACGCAATGAACGCATGGATCCGCGCCCGTGGGCGGCGGCCGTTAGCCGGGCCTACGGCATCGAAACCGGCATCGGCGGCGACGTGTCGAAACCTCACCGTGGCGGGGAAGGTAGCCGATGCCTTGGGCCTGATAGACGACCACGGCGAGATAGACTGGCAGGCGTTAGGCGAGGAAGCGCCGGAGTTCTTCGCGCCCACCAGTCTTGTGCCCAACGCACACGCCGGGGCGGGGACGGGGACGCCGGGGCCGGACACAAGGAGTTTTTCACAGCGAATGAGCGACGCGATACGCCGGGCATCGGGGAGGTGGATGTGAGCGACAGGGCGAGAGTGAAGCTAGAGACGAGCTATACGGTGCTTGCAGACCGGGTGAGCGACAAGGCAGCGGAGCTTCAGGCGGCAGAGGCAGCTTTGGCGGCTACGGTGGCGGCCCTAGTGGACGGAGAGGGCGAGCGGGGCGAGGTGCTACGGCGCC
>JAKORR010000393.1 GCA_029777735.1 Armatimonadota bacterium
CGTTGGGTTCACGAAGATACTAATGGCACAAAAATCGTTCTCCGCGCGACAGCGCCTTATGAGGCTCAGGTGTCCTTCGTGCATCGCGCCCATGGTTGGAACTAACCCGAGGGTCCTTCCTTGACGGCGCTGCTTAAGGGCAAGGTGCTGAACCGCCTTTGGGTCGCTCTCGACAATCATCTACGATCTCCCGTCAAGTCGCTGCTTCCGCCGTTAGCCCCGTCACAATGGGATCGTACACAGCTCACCGTGCTGCAGGTGCCCTGCTGAGCCCCATAGCATCCGAAGCAGCACTATTCTACCACCACCGAAGGCCTTGGTGCATCGGGCTAGTAGAGACCGAGACGACTGGGGAGGAACAGCATTGTGACACCAGCCCTGCTGGGGTGCATAGTCCTAAGCGGGTTCTGAGGAAGGCGCCGGACCTGCCCGTCGGAAGCGCAGAGCCCGCGACAACATCCCTGGGAAGGGTCCCGTGGCTATGCAGCAGAAGACTACTCGTTCAGGAGTTCACCGTAAAGCTGCTGCCCGTAGAACTGGAACAGCATGAAGCCCACGACGATGCCGGCAATGATCACAGCCACGGGCACAATGGCGACAGCTATCTGCCGCGCCGCCGTCTCTGCTTCGTCCTCATAGTAGCTGGCCACGTGGTTCATTGTCTCCTCGATGTCGCCAGTTTGCTCGCCGGTTCGCAGCATAGAGAGTAGCATCGTGTCGCTTAGGCCAGACTCGGCCAGTGCTTCGGTCAAGCCTGTGCCAGTCTGTATCTTGTCAGCAGCAGCGTCGGTTATCTGCCTGAGCTTGGCGTTGGCCATCGCTTCGCCGGCCAGGCGTACGGCCTTGGACATGGGTACGCCCCCAGAGTACAGCGTGGCTAGCGTTCGCCCGAATCTCGCCATCGCAAGCCGGTGCACCACCTTCCCGATTAGAGGCAACTTGAGCTTCGCCCCATCGAGGCTAGCTCGGCCAGTCTCACTTTTCCGCAGCGATTGCCACGTGGCCCAGAGCGCGGCGACTGGCACCGCAAGCACCAGGGCATACAGGAAGACGTATTTGAGGATATACGCGAAGGCCTCCCGACCGGTGGACGTGATCCAGATCCGGACCGTGTTGCCTAGCAGAGGTATGAAAATGATTCCCAGCGCGAGGATCTTGGGATAGAAGGTCTCGCGACTCAGCATGAGGCGCAGCTGGTAGTCGCGCTCATAGTAATCGGCCAGGCGCCCGAGCACTTCGTCGAGCCGACCTGATTGCTCAGCCGCCTCAAGCATGGCAATCGTCAGTGGGGGATACAGATCGGGTTCCTGAGCAAAGATGCTGGAAAGAGGCTTACCTGAGGATGTCTCGCGCGACGCGCGCATCAGGCTCTTTGCGAGTCGGGGATCGCCGCAGCGTTCGGCGATGATAGCGAGGGACTCAGATAAGCTGACGCCGCCAGCGATCATCGCCGCCAGTTGGCGAAAGGCGGCTGTCTTGGCCCTGATCAGGCCGTGTCCGAACACCGCTCATCGTGTCTCCTTGTCCTCGTCCGATTGCCATCGGTCCAGGGCACGCCGGCCGCGGGCAGGACCTCGGCCTGGGACGCGGCGCTGGGCTGCCAGACCTGCCGTCCAATAGCCTCCCGCCTCACTACCTCAGCTAGTCTGCCGACGCAAACCACGTCCGGCGAACCGGGCCTTGCCGCCCCCGCAGCCTGTCGCCCGTCAGCCAGCGCGAAGTCAGGCGCAATCTCTGCCAGCGGCACCAGCACAAACTGGCGCTCACCTATGCGGGGGTGAGGCAGCTCCAGGTCAGGCTCACACAAGGTGAGCTCGTCGGCAGACAGCAGGTCGAGGTCGATGCTCCTCGGGCCCCACCTCTCACGCCTGACGCGTCCCATCGCCGCCTCCGTAGCTAAGCAGGTGGCCAGCAGCTCGCGGGGCCCCGCATCCGTCTCGACGCAGACGACCATGTTGAGAAAGACCGGTTGCTCTGTGATGCCCATGGGCGCAGTTTCGTAGACCGACGACACGCGTAGCAGGCGAACCTTCGCTCCGCGCACGAGACGCAGAAGAGCCTCGGCCATCTGCGTGGCTCTTTCGCCCAAGTTACTGCCCAGTCCCAGCCAGTACCTCACACGCTCATGCCTCCCGGCCCTTGACGGCACGTCTGCATGATCTGGAGCAGGAGCAACTCACAGGCCAGGCGCACATTGGCGTTGCCTCGCAGATGCCGCTGAACCTGCTCGACGGCAGCGGCCGCGCGACGCACGTTCTTAGGGGCAAAAGTCGCCGCAAGGTCGCGCAAGTCATGGAGGTGGTCGCGGTTGAGCACTAGACTCTCGTCGCCGGAAGTCAGCAACAGTAAGTCGCGGAGCGCCGAGCCCAGCAGGTCCAGCACCTCCGCTAAGGCCACCCGACGCACTCGGTCGCTGCTGCGCGTCAGCACATCGTGCGCTGCGTCGGAGTTCTCGTTCAAGGCCATCCACCAGCGCTCGGCGAGACGTATGAGTTCCTCGGATAGGGACATCGCCGCCACCAGCGGTTCCTCGGGTAGGCGCAGCAGCAGGCTCAGCAGCTCTTCACGTGCCATCAATGCATCGGGCATATTAAGTACGCTTAAAGCCCAGCCGGCTCTGCCGCTGCACAGTCGCGCCACGGTCTCAACCAGCCCGGGATCGACGTGAGGGTACTTCGTTGATAGCCCGCTGATCAGCTCACCCAGTGGCACCGGGTGAAAGGATACCTTCTGGCAGCGCGACACGACCGTCGGCAGCATCCCTGAGGGGCTAGAACTGGTTAGCACAAGGGTAGTATTCGGCGGCGGCTCCTCGAGCGTCTTGAGCAGGCGGTTCCCGGCCTCGGGGTTCATGGTTTCTGCACGGGCTACGATGAGCGCTTTGTGCTTGCCGCGGGACAGCTTGCCGCCCGCACGGCTGATGATATCGCCGATCTGTTCCGTCGTCAGGACGGCACCTTCGAACTCTGTGCTCTCCGTCTGGGCGCCCCTGCCGATGCGCACCACAGGCTTCACTGAGAGGACGTCGGCAAAGCTCCCGGCCTCGATGCGCATGCAGGCTGGGCACTGATCGCAGCAGTCGACCAGCTCCGGGTCGTCGAGATGCTCCGGGGCGGTGCAGTTCAACAGCTTGGCGAACTGTAGGGCCACGGTGAGCTTGCCAACGTTGGGCGGCCCGAGGAATAGGTAGGCTGTGGGCACTCGTCCCTCCACGAAAGCCCGACGTAACACCCGCAAAGGCTGACTGTGGCCGAGGATGCCCGATAGACTCATAGGCCCCCCTCACCGGCTTCTTCTGCTCCCCCCAGGCCCAGCCGCTGTAACACCTGCTCGTGAAGGACCTCCGGCGGCTGCAAGGCGTCCAACACCAAGCACGTCTCCGGATGCCTCTCGGCCCACCACAAGAAGCCTCTGCGCACTCGCTGATGAAACTCAAGCGTCCTTCGCTCAATTTGGTCGCGTCGCTCGTGGGCCCCGTTGCGGTTCAGGCCGACAGCCGGGTCGAGATCTAACACAACCGTCAGGTCAGGGTGCAGGCCGCCAGTGGCGAGGTCGTTTAGCCGTTCGGCCAAATCGACGCCTACAGCGCTTGCATACCCCTGGTAGACCACGGTGGACAGCTCGTAGCGATCTGAGAGCACAGTCTTCCCAGCGTCCAGAGCGGGCCGAACGACCTCATGGACGTGCTGCGTACGATCAGCACAAAACAAAAACATCTCGGTCATAGGTGTGAGAGACAGAGGCATGTCCAGCAACAGCTCCCTGATCACTGCGCCGGACTTGGTGGCCCCCGGCTCGAAGGTGGTGACCACATCCTCGCCGCGTGCCGCCAGCGTCGCTGCGAGCATCTGTACCTGCGTGCTCTTGCCGCTACCCTCCACACCCTCGAACACGACGAATCTGGTCTTCACATTTATCCCTGCTTGCCTTCGCGATGTCCTACCCCCACTGGGATTATACCAACCCAGCCCGCTGGGCACAGAAACAACTAGGCAGGCGCCTCATACTCGACCAGCGCCTCCTTGTGCCCCTTGTCGCGCAGCGCTGCTTGTCCCGGCCTTGCGGGCGGGGCAGACACTGGCCGGGTAGCTGCATGGCTAACTGCAGAGAGCCTCTGCAAGTGCGCGGCCCAGGCTGCGCACGTCGTCCTCCTCACTAGGGCCTGGAGCGCCAAGACACATCATGCCAGGCCGGACCTGCTTCAGCCCCAGCGCCTGCGACAGCCTCTCGAGGCTTTCGAGGACCCGCGCACCGCCGCCGTGGGTCCCAAAGGCCACGTAGGGTTTGCCACTGATATTGGCCTTGTAGGCCAATGCCTCGTCGAAGAAGGTCTTTACATGTCCAGCCGCATAGCTGAAGTATTCGGGCGAGCCAATGGCAAACCCATCCACTTGTGCGGCCTCGCCCAAATCCATGCCGGGCAGCTCCACCATTGCGACCTCCACTCCTGCCACCTGTCCGCAGCCCTCCGCGACCAGCTCGGCCATCCGCCGCGTGTTTCCGGTCTTCGAGTAGTAGATGACTGCTACCTTCGGCATTGCCATCACCCCAGTGGAAGTTATTGGATCAGCCAGTCCAGCGGGTACCTACCATACTCGTAGAAGGCCGAGTACAAAGCCTCGATGTTCTCGAAGGGCACTTCTGGGCCGATTTCGCCGTGGAGTATGCAACCACCGTTGAAGACGCCGAAGGCCGCGATCGCTTCCCTGACGGCGTTGACCACGTCTTCGGGCGTCCCGTAGGGTATCACCCACTGCCGGTCGATGTCCGTGCGGATGCACACGCGTCCACCCACGATTTCGCCCACGCGCTGCGTGCCCATGCACGAGTGTTGTGGGTTCAGCACGGTAACGCCTATCTCGATCAGGTCCTCAATGATCTCCAGTATCCACCCGTCGCTATGGAACCACACGTGCACGCCTGCATCACGAGCCGGCTCGAACATGAGTGCGTAGCGGTGCTTGAAGAAACGCCGCCAGTGATCGGGGTGTATGAGCAGCCGATCTTGCGCTCCCCAGTCGTCGCCGAAGGTTATGCAGTCAACGCCCGCCTTGATGTATCGCTCGATGGAGTACAGGTTGTACTCGACCAGACGGTCGGCCAGCTCGTGCACTCCTTCGTTGTCCTCGGCCAGGTCTGTGAAGTAGTTAGCGGGACCGCGCAGATGCTGCATATGCTGGAAGAACCCGCCGCCCCCGACCATCACGAATTCTTCTGGGTGTTGCTGCCTGACCTGGGCGGCGAAGTCCTCGTAGTGGCTCTCTGGTGGATGCGGAGGAAATCGGTAGGTGCGCCACGCATCCCAGTCCGGGATGGCGGGCCGTAGCACCTCGCCCGAGGTATAGCCACGCAGTCTACGCCACACCGTGCCCCACTCGTCCTGCCATTCAATCACGTCCTCGGTGTCCTGGCCCTCCTCTAGCGAGGGATAGGTGTTGGCCTTGATGTTGGTGTTGCCAAAATCGTCCGGATACTTCTCGGCGAGGTCGAGAAACCGCTGTCCATGGCGCCAGATAGCGCCCGGAAAGACATAGTGGTGAATAGGGCAGCGATCAGGTCCCTTGAACTCAATGGCGGCCAGAATACGCTCACGTGGCGTCAAGGCTCTTTCTCCTTTCTGGGCCGTTTGGCGGTAGTTGACCCTGCGGCCGTGCACGGCCCCTTGTACATGCCGAGCAAAGCTATACACGCAACGGACTGTACGAGCATCGATCTAGCTTCCACTGGCGCCCTATTCGGCCTGCGGCAGCAGGAGAATCTTCAGCACGTCCGGCCCACCTCGCTCCGCCAGTTCGAAGGCTTCCAGGGAACGCGACAGAGGGAACCGGTGCGATATGACCCGGTCGACGTCTAGCTCACCCTTGCGCACCATGCTTATGGTCTCAGCATAAGCGTGAGGACTACCACGAGAGCCGACAATCGTCAACTCCTTGCCAACCAGTCGCATCACGCTGTGCTCGAGTGCAACATCGTCGTACCCGCCCACTACGCCCACTCGGCCCAGGGCAGAAGCCACGTCCAGTGCCTGTTCGAGGGCCTGGATGCTGCCAGAGCATTCCAGCACGACCTCGAAACCCTCGCCGCCGGTAACCTCGTCGACAACGGCTGACAGGTTCTCCTCCGCAACGTTGACAGCCCTGTCGGCCCCTAGCTCCTCGGCCAGTGCAAGCTTGGGAGCTGACCGCGAGGTAGCCAGCACATACCTGGCCCCAAACACGCGCGCCGCTTGCACCGCCAACAGCCCGATGGGGCCGCACCCCAGCACGGCCACGTGGTCTGGTACCGACAGCCCCACGCGCTTGCAGGCGTGAACCGCCACGCTGGCCGGCTCGATGAGGGCGGCCTGCTCGGCGGTGAGGCCCTCCACTGAGTACGTGAAGACCTCCGGGTGGACGTGCAACTGGCGCATGGCCCCGTCGTGGCCAAAGATGCCGGTCTCCACGAGGTCCATGCACAGGTTGTGGTGACCTGTGAGGCAGTACTTGCAGCGCAGGCATCCCAAGCCCGTCTCGCCGGTCACCAGATCTCCGGGCCGGAAGCGTGTCACTTCGCAGCCCGTCTGGACAACCGCGCCGGCCCACTCGTGGCCCGGCGTGATTGGTAACCGCCAGAGGCCAGCTTGGTAGGCGAGGTGGTTGCCGCGCAGTATATCGACGTCAGTGCCGCAAATGCCGGCCGCCTCAATCCGCACCAGCACGTCATGCGGCCCCGGCTCGGGGTCCGGCAGGTCCTCGACCCTGAGATCATTGAAATCGACGAGTCTAACCGCCTTCATCGTCGGGAATCTCCTCGTCATTGTCGTGGGAGGCTGTGAGCCTGCTTGTCCTCAGGGACGGCCGCGGCTGATGAACGGGTGTGGCTGCGGGCCTCGCGGTCGTGCAGCGACTTTTACCTTTTCCGGAATGAGCGCCCTGCTTGCCTTGGCGGAAGGACGAACGATAGAGCAGGACAACCACAACAAGCACACCACAATGTGCTGCGGCCACGACTAGTGGCTTCTGACCGCCCAGCATGGGGAAGAGAGGCCAGCGCAGGAGGGTATAACCGAGTCCTACCAGTTCCAGGGTCGCAGCCAGGCCTGCCACACCGAAGCCCGTCGCGAACAGCACGAACCCTTCAGGTATGTTGCGGCCCGCGGCTGCGGCTGAGGCAACGAGCAAGACGATCCCCGCCACCGCCACCGTGCGCCGCTCGACCAGGCGCTGATAGGTCCGGTACTCAGCTAACGCCTGCTCCTCGTCGCCGGCAATCTCGTCTAGCAGCCCTCGCTGGTACTGGGCGACCGCCAGCAGGTGCCCCACTGCGAGGCCAAGGGCGACCATCAGAAGAGCGCGGTAGAGCATAGCCGAGGGCTTCATCGCTGCGATATGATACCTCTCAGGGCACCAAGTCATAAAGCCCGGCGCCCAAGGAATCACCCCAGGGAACGATGCTGTGAGAGGGTGCCTTCCGCAACAAGCCACTGCCCCGGCCCGATCGTCGCCGGGTATAGAAGCTGGCCTGACGCAGGCTCCCCCTGGGGCCAGCTACCAGCCCTGGCTTCTAGCCAGGCTGCAAACGATGCTTGACTTCCTGCTCCGTGACCCCACTTATCTCAAGGGCCTTCTGCCTACTCGTATAGCCTCGGACAATGAGAATGTCACTGGGTGCGATACCAAGCCGCTCGGCAAGGTACCGGCAAAGTTCGTCGTTGGCTTGACCACCAATCGGGGGAGCCGCGATCTTGACAACCAGTATGTGGTCTTGGTGCCACCCCACCACCTCGTTCTTCTTAGCCCGGGGAGTGACCTTGACCTCCAAGCGTACCATTGTTCAGCCCTCCAACCTTCCGTCTATCATATAGCGGCCAAGGCCAGTAGGGCAAACACCAGAGCGTTGTGGGTAATGTGCATACCTACGCTCACCCACAGGTTGCGGGTCCGCTCGTAGGTGTAGGCCAGCGCAACGGCCAACAGGAAGATACCGACCAGCGACACTAGATTGAGGCCCACGTGAGTGGCGGCGAACATCCCGGCGCTGGCGACGACAGACCAGAAAAGGTTGAACTGGCGGCGTAGGCCGGCGTAGATGAACCCCCTGAACAGCGCCTCCTCGACCACGGGCGCCACCATCACGGCCATCACGGCATACAGGATCGCTGCCCCGGGGTGATCTAGCCCGAAACGCAGGCGCGAATCGGCCGTCTGGGCCAGACCCAGGTAGGCAGGCGTACCGAAGAGGTAGTTGGCTAGAGCGACCGAGGCCAGGATGCCCGCCCCAAGTATGCCATAGGCCACCACGCCCCTTGCTACGCCCGACAGCGCCGAGCCCTTCAGGCCCAGCAGATATAGTGGCCCTAGCGACTGTCGGGCCAGCTTGCATAGCACGAAGGCCAGAGCGCTGCCGACTGCCAGGAGGTAGCCAGCCGTGTCGAAGACAGCGTAGACCAAAGGCTGAGGGCCAAGCCCCATTCCTACCAGGCCGTGTATAATCCTGACGACCACTACGAGGAACAGCAGAAGGGCCCAGACTTCCAGGGCGTCAAGGGGGCGCCAGGGCCTTACCAGCGGCGCCAGACGCACCGGCAGCGTGGGACGGCGGGTGAAGAACCATCTGAGGAACCACCAGATAGCCACTGTTGCTCCAATAGCCAGGACAAGTCCCCATGCCGCAAGCTCCCCCAGCAGACCCACGAGGAAGATGAGTTGTGCGCGCTCATCCTCGGACTTGAGCTTCTCGACGGCCTTTGCGCCCTGCTGTTTCTCGGCCAGTCGCAGCCGAACCCTGCGCAATAGCCAGCGGTCCAGCTTCGCCATGTCTGCCATCGCGTCCCCCAGCTCGGGCGGCCGCGTGCCTGCCCCATAGAGCCAGTCTAGTAGGGCCGCGACTCTGGTCATCTCCACGGCCTGGAGGGGGATGGTCGCCAGCATTTCGCTGGCCTGCTTGTCATACCCCCGTTGTCCGTAGATGATGGCCAAGCGTAAACGCGCATCGGTGGCTGTGACATCGGGGCCATAGGCGGCCGCCTCGTACAGAGCCACGGCTGTCTCTTCGAACTTCCAGCGGGTATTAGTCAGAGTGTCAGCGCTCTCGAGCGTGCCCAGTGCCTCGCCTGCACGATACAGGAAGTCTGCTGGCAGCGTGGTTCCGACCTCGCTTTCCGTCAAGTCCGGCCAAGACATACCTTTATGAGCCTGGCTGCCCGCCAACAGACCAACGACGGCAGCTATCGCTACCGCTATCATGACTGCCCGTGACCTGAATCTCCATCTCTTTAGCCAGTGCATTGCCCTACGCGCGGCATTATACCCTCGCTGTACCGCCTGGGTAGCCCGAGGTGACAGCGTCGGCGACATTGTCACCGGCCCTTGTGTCGCAATGGGGACCAGGCTCCTGCTTCAGCCAGTCCGACGCAGCTGCCGGTTTCAGCCCGCCGCCTGCAGTACCAGGTGAAGGAGCAGCGGCTTCACGACCAACTCGGCCAAAAGCCAAACTACCAGTGGAGAAAAGTCTAGCCCCATGCCGCGTTGGTAGGGATCCAACAGTTTCCTGATCGGCTTCATCACAGGTTCCGTGACGGCCTCCGACCAGGCCCCGAGCGTGCGCGATGCCCAATGCCACGGCGGCAGTCTGAGGAAACTCAGGACCACGCGGACCAACAACAGCAGGTAGAAGGCGTTGAAGGCCCACACCACGACCCAGGCTAGGAATCCTACTGGGCTGGCCATGGCTCTAGCTTTGCCCCAGCTCTTGGCTGCGTCGGGCGGCTCGCAAGACTGCGTCTATAAGGGCGTTTCGGAGCCCCCCCTCTTCCAGAGCCCGCACGCCTTCTATGGTGGTCCCTGCAGGTGAGCACACGCGGTCCTTCAACTGGCCCGGGTGTTCGCCGGTCTGTAACAGGTACTTGCCGGTACCCATCACGGTCTGAGCTGCGAGTGTCATCGCTTGGTCGCGTGGGAGCCCGGCGGCTACTGCACCATCCGCCAACGCCTCGACGACGAGAGCAACAAAGGCTGGACCGCTCCCCGCCAGGGCCGTCACTGCGTCCATCAGCTTCTCTTCGACCCTCACGGCCGTGCCCACCGCCCCAAGCAGCTTGAGCACCCACGCCTGCTGCCTCTGGGATACCTGCTCGGAAAAGGCGACTCCCGAAGCCGCCTCCCCGACCGTACATAGGAGGTTGGGCATCACTCGTGCTACCGCCAGGCTGTCGCGGGTCAAGGACTGAAGCCGCTTAATCGTCACGCCAGCGGCTATGGATATCAATAGGTGGTCCCGGCGCCAGGCGTCCTTCAGAGGGAGAAGAACAGCCTCGAGGACCTGGGGCTTGACCGCAAGCAGCACCATGCCACAACAGCGCACAACTTCCTCGTTGTCGGCGGCGGCGGTTACCCCGGTGGTCGTGCAGAGGTCGGCCAGGTATCGCTCGTTCACATCGAAAGCTATTATCTGGCCAGGCCGGACGACACGGGCCCCCACAATACCCTTCACCAGAGCTGTGCCCATGACCCCTGTACCGATGACCCCGAGCGCGTAGCTGTTATTGCCCTTCGCGGCGGAGTCTTGTTGTCTCGCGCCGCTACTCTGGCCAGACATCCTGCTCACCCGCGGCGGTCATGCCGGACAGGCGGCCATCCTCGCGGGGCTCAGCGGCGTCGTGTTCGCAAAGCAACCGCTGGATCTGCACCCCGGCCGGAACGCAAGCGTATACCTTGGACGCCACTTTGCGTACGTCGCCGCCTAGGGCGTAAGCGGCGCCGCGCAGGAAGTCGCGGATCCTCTGGCCCTCAGCGTCGTCCGCCTGTTCCATGTTGACAACTACGGGGTGGCCTCCCTTCATGCAGTCAGCAATGGAGCCGGCGTCCTCAAAGGTCCGGGGCTCTGCCCGGTAGAGGTAGGCACTCAAGTAACCGGCCATTGGCACATTCGAAGTGGCCTCCTGATGAAGAGGCCTCGCATCGTCATACGCCATCTCTTCGAGATCCTCGGGGTCCTCAGCTTCCAATTCCGAACCGCTGCCGAGCAACCTTTGCACCATGCGTAACGCCATTGTTGTGGTCCCTCCCAGTGCTGCATTCTCTTAGTGTGACGTGTTTCTACTCGCGCCAGTATACTCTTGCCCCACCGGGTCTTTTACGACCCCCTAGGGCAACTTGTTGCCTTAGGTTCTCGGGCCGAAGATGGCCGTCCCGATCCTTACAAGGGTCGCTCCTTCTTCTATAGCCACCTCGAAGTCCTGCGTCATCCCCATCGAAAGCTCACTCAGAACCTTGGACGGAGCGCCACTAGCTCTCAGCTTCTCAGCTAACTGCCGCAGCCTGCGGTATATGGGCCGTGAGGCCTCGCTGTCCTCCGAGTAAGGGGCCATGGTCATCAGCCCGCGCAACTCTACCCACTCCAGGCCCTCCAACACCTCAACTAGGCTCGTCACAGCCTCTGGCGCTACCCCAAACTTGCTGGCCTCGCCAGAGACGTTCACTTCTACCAGAACCGCTTGCCTGCGGCCCTGCTCCGACGCTCGTCTGTCAATCTCCACAGCCAGTCGCTCACTGTCCACCGCGTGTATCATAGCGCAGAAGGGCGTCAGGTACTTCACCTTGTTCCGCTGCAGATGCCCAATGAAATGCCATCGCACTGGTGGAGCGCCCCTTGCCTCCAGCTCCTCCCGCTTTTCCACCATCTCTTGAACATAGTTCTCGCCTAGGTCCCGGGCTCCGGCCTTCAGCACAGCCAGTGCGTCTGCGGCCGAGTGTGTCTTCGACACAGCGACAATTGCTACTTCGGCAGGTTCTCGGCCAGCACGCTCCGCCGCTGCGTGCACCCTCTCCACTACCCTTCGCCAGTTCTCTGCTATTTTTTCTGCTTGCTGATTGCGCTCCTCCGAGCCCTGATCCTGACCGTCACTTGTCATCTTCTTCGATGTCGAGCTCCCAACCCGCGAACTCCTCATCATCTTCGCCGAGATCCAACGAATCAGGTGGCACTAGAGACGCCCCTGCCGGCTTGCTCTCAGACGCTGCAGGTGCCGGGGGTGGAGGTGGCGGTGCGAGGCCAGACAGATCGTCAGCCTCAGCGGGCGGACTAGGCTTCTCCTCTTCCTCCACTGGTGGTGGAGGTGGTGGCGGAGGTGCCAGCAGCTCATCTTCCTCCAGCGGAAGGGGTGGTACCAAGGGCTCTTCTTCTTCCGGCCCAGGCGGTGGGGGCGGGGGCACCGCAGTTTCGACTGGAGGTGGTGGTGGGGGCGCGATGTCGAGATCCTCCTCGGTCCCAGGCGGCGGTCCCGTTGGCAGCGGCACCTCTTCCTCTTCCTCCTCCTCGACCGCTTTCTTGAGGCTGGCCGGCGCTACCTCGCTCGTATCCTGCCCAAAGGTGGGGCCTGTCAGTGCCTCCTCCAGTTCCTCGGCACCCACGTCCTCCATTGTGGCAAGGGCGCCGAACTCCTCCTCTTCCTCCTCGGCCGCGCTTCCGATCTCTCCGCTAAGGGCCTCTTGGGCGAGCGCCATAAGCTGCGCACGCGACAGCGCCTTAGTCGCAGCGGCATTGAGCTGCGTCCCACACTGCCGACAGAACGAGGCACTGGCCGGGTTCTGTGTCCCACACTCGCTGCATGCCGCACCGCTCTCAGGATCGAGTAGGTACGCCAAGCACAAAACACAGGCGGCACGGTCGTCGGCGTTATCAAATCCGCACCTGGTACAGTATATCGCCACCGATGCCTCCTCCTTACGCGCTGCTTCCCAATCCGCGCTATGCTTGCAGTATACGAAGTGGCAAGATCGTGGTCAAGAAACTCGGCCAATCTTGCGCACTCGACCCTCGTGATACAAGCCTTTCCCCAGAGTAATCACACCTTGGCACCGAGTGCCCCCGCTTGGGCTGAGCAGCTTGCCAGGATCTGCACCTCAGTCGCTGACTTCGCTTCGCCAATGCCCCGGCTCCCAGTTGGAACGATCACCGGCCTAGTGGTCCGCCCTCTCGCCCCTATCTAGTTCTTGCCACGTTTGCAGCACGGGCTCAAGCGCGTGCAGCTGCTTGGACAGTCGCTCACACCAGCGTACGCAAGCCGACGGACCAAGCCTCACCCTCCGGGCTTCGCTGCCTGTCGTGAAGTGCAGCACCACCGGCTGTTTGCCTGGGTGTGCTGCCAGAAGCTTGCGTAGGCCTTGCAGCAGGTCCTCGCCTAGGTTTCTCGCGTCGATCTCTATGTGCAGAGGTGGCTGGTACTCCGCTGTTCGCGCCATCTTCTGCAGCTGCGCCTGTTCCTTGATGCTCTGCTCGACCTCGGCCCGCCTCTTGTTGGAAACCTTGCGCGCCTGGCTCAAGGGCGTGGAGCGTACGGCCAGCACTTCGATCCGAGACCCCTCGATCTCGTCACCGTTCACGGCGCCTTCGCGCCGCACCTTGCCATCGATGACGACAATCTCGCCCGGCAACACAGCCTCAGCACACTTACTCATGTGTTGAGGCAATATCTTGACTCGCACCTCGCCAGTCAGTTCACACAGCGAGAACTGCGCCCAATCATTGCCCTTGGCACTCTGGCGGGCTTCGTAGTTTCTCACCTCCCCACAGAGTATGACTCTCGTGTCGTCGGCCAACCGCGGCAGGTCCTCGATCCTCGCCGTAGTGCACTGGGCAGCCTTCTCCGCAATCCTCAACAAAGGATTGGAGCGGATGGCCACGCCCAGGTACTCGCGTTCAAGATAGGCTCTCTGAGCATCGCCCATGGGCTCGACCTCGGGTAGCCAGTCGTCGGGCTCCTCGTCAAGCTGAAGAGACAAAGCTCCGACGGCCAGGTCCTGCTGTGCCTTCTGCCCTTGCACATAGCAGCGCTCCAGGGCCTCTATCAACGCCGCGCGCTCCCCCAGTTCATCCAGGGCCCCGGCCTCGATCAACGCCTGTGTCGCGGCTCTGGACACCTCTGGCCCGGCCAGTCGCCTGCAGAAGTCGCTCAGGCTATCATAAGGACCGTGGGCCTCACGCTCTCTCACCACGGCTTCGGCCACCTGGCGGCCTAGGTTTTTGATGGCCGCAAGCCCAACAATGATCCTCGCACCATCACCCTCGTGCTCGACCGCGAACTCCACCTGGCTGCGATTGACCGACGGGTGCTCAACCTGTAGACCCATGTGCCAGGCGTCTGACACATACTTGGCCACCGATTGCTGGTCATCCATTTCAGCCGACAACTGGGCGGCTAGCAACTCGGCCGTGTAGTTAGCCTTCAGGTAGGCTGTCCAGTAGGCGACTCTGGCATAGGCTGCCGAATGTGACTTGTTGAAACCGTAGTCGGCGAAGGTCTCCATCCGCCGCCAGGTCTCCTCTGCCACAGACTGTGGCACACCGTTGTCTACACACCCTTGGATGAAGAGCGGGTACATCTGTGCCATCTTCTCGTGCTGCTTCTTAGCCATGGCCCGCATGATGATCTCGGCCTGGGGCATATCGAAGCCCGCCAAGTCGGCAGCGATACGCATGACTTGTTCCTGGTAGAGGATGACGCCATAGGTCTCACGCAGGATTGGCTCAAGCTTCGGGTGCAGATAGTGGATAGGCGCACCGTGGCGTCCCGCGCAGAACTCATCCGCCGAGCGCATGGGGCCCGGGCGGTACAGAGCCACCAGAGCAATAAGATGCTCAAACGTGTTGGGCTGAAGCTTGCGCAGCAGCTCGCGCATCCCCTCGCTTTCAAGTTGAAACACGGCCATGGTGTCGCCGCGCCCAAGCAGCTCGAAGGTAGCCGTGTCGTCAAGCGGTATCTCGAGTGGATCGATCTCGACGCCAAAGTTCTGGCGCACCAAATCGACCGTCTTTTGGATGATCGTCAGCGTGCGCAGGCCCAGGAAGTCCATCTTCACTAGGCCCACGGCTACTACCGATTCCATCGAGTACTGAGTGGTGACAGTGCCGTCGCGTTCACCGCGCAGGGGAACGTAGTTGGTCAGCGGTCCGTCGGCGATGACCACGGCCGCCGCGTGCACCGATACATGCCGTGCCACGCCCTCAAGCCTGCGGGCCATGTCTACCAGACGCTCTATCTGTGGGTCTTCCCTCACCATGTCGGCCAACATAGGCTCTTGCTCCAGGGCCTCGGCAATGCCCGCCTTCGTGGGTATCAGGCGCGTGATCTGGTCCACGACCTGCTGGTCCATCTCCATGACCCGACCCACGTCCCGGATCGCCTGGCGCGCCCCCATCGTGTTGAAGGTGCAGATCTGGGCTACGCGGTCGCGCTTGTACTTCTCACGCACGTACTCGATGATCTCCTCGCGACGGTTATCGGGGAAGTCCAAGTCTATATCTGGTGGCGATTTGCGTTCTGGGTTGAGCATTCGCTCGAAGATAAGCCCATATCGCAGTGGGTCGATTTCGCTGATGCCCAGCAGATAAGCCACCACACTGCCGGTGGCCGAGCCACGGCCCGGCCCCACCAGCATTCCGCGTCTCTTCGCCTCCCAGATGAAGTCAGCCACGATGAGAAAGTAGCCCGCATAGCCACACTCACAGATGACCTTCAGCTCATAGTCTATGCGCTTGCGGACCTCGGGGGTGGCGTTCGGATAGCGGGCATCCAGGCGCTGCAGGCACTGCTCGCGCAGATAGCTCTCCAGAGTATGTCCCTTGGGGACGTCGAACTGCGGTAGCATCATGTTCCCCAAGTTCAGTTGCAGGCTGCAGCGCTCCGCCACCTCGTGGGCCCTGTCCACAGCCTCCTCAAACCCTGGCAGCGCCGCCATCATCTCCTCGCGGCTCTTCAGATAGAATTCCTGACTCTCGAAGGAAAGGCGCTCACCGTTGGAAAGAGTCTTGCCGGTCTGGATGCACAGCAGCACGTCCTGGGCCTCAGCGTCCCCTTGGGCCACATAGTGCACATTATTGGTGGCTACTAGCGGTAGGCCCGTGGCGACGCTGAGTTCGGCGCAAGCGGCATTGATCTCCGCCTGATCCGCCAACCCGTGGTCCATCACTTCGAGATACACGTTGTCGCTCCCGAAAACACCCACCAGACGGTCAAGCTCCTCGCGAGCCGCCTTCAGGCCGCCCTGCAGGAGCGCCTGGGCCACGGCGCCCTGCTTGCACGCGGTCATCGCGATCAGGCCCTCGTGGTATTCCTCCAGAAGCTGCCAGTCCACACGAGGCCTGTAGTAGAATCCCTCCAAGTGCGCAGCTGTTACTATCTTCATCAGGTTGCGGTAGCCCTGCTCGTTCTCTGCCAGAAGCACTAGGTGACGTAGGTCGCGGTCCTGTTGCTCCTGGTCGAAGCGTGTGCGGGGCGCGAGGTACACTTCGCAGCCAATGATGGGTCGCAGGCCCTGTTTCTTGCAGGCCTGATAGAACTCGATGGCGCCGTACATTGCACCGTGGTCAGTCACGGCCAGCGCGGGCATTTCCAGCTCCGCGGCCCGCTTGACCAAGGGCTTCAGCCTACAGGCGCCATCAAGTAGGCTGTACTCTGTGTGGACGTGCAAGTGTACGAACGGCTTGCCCATGTATGCGAACTCCCTTGCTGCGAGAAGGCTGCTGGCTATACCACCGGCGTTCCTCGGGATGATATGCCACCGTCAAGCGTGGACCTGTGTTCCCTCCGCATACCCTACACCGTGAAATAAGGCATCCCCAGCTTCTGCTAGAAGCCCGGAGAAGACCCTTCATAAGCTTCCCCTTCGGCTGTTACTACTTACTGGGCTGGCGCTGCAGTGCCCGTGGGGACTGGTGCCTGTCCGCTACCTGGCGCCTGGGGGGTGACCCCTGAGGGGGCAGGGACTGCCTGAGGGGTACCCGTGGACTGCTCGCCACCTGGCGTCTCAGTTGCCGGCTTGGCGGCGGCCTCGCCGGCGCCGGCCAGAGCCGTCTGCAGCTTTTTAACTAGCACCTCGACTTGTTCCAATTCGGCCGCCGCCACAGGCCACGCCTCCCGCTGCACCGCCCCGAAGGCACCGTCCAGTCCCTCTACTATGAAGTACGCCCAAGTGGCGGCCTGGTCCTTGCCGCATTTGTCCAGCACAACCATAAGGTGCTGCTTGGCAGCTTGCGCGTCGCTGGTGGCTGCGGCCTTCGCCGCCTCCAGGTCCTTCACTACGTCGGGCACCAGCGCCGCCTCGCGGGCGTTGAGAGTGGCGTCCAGTGCTGACAGGATAGCCTGAGCCGCCCTGGCGCCGTCGGGCTGATCACCCGACAGGCTCATTAACGCGCGTTCTACGCGCAAGGCGATGCGCTGCCCGGGCAGCTCCGCCATCACTCCACGGGCCACCCGTGCCATCCGCTTTAGAAGGCCCAGAGCGACGTCGACCTGCTTGTTATCCACAGCTGCCCTCGCGTTAGAGAGGAGCGAGCGCAGCACCGCCAAGTCGGCCTCGACCGACGAGATCTGGGCCTCCTGCTGTTGAGCTGCGCGCCACTGATCGAGATTCCGCTGGATCTGCACAAGGCTCTGCCCGGTCTCCTGCGCGTACTTGAGCAGCTCAGCGAGGGCTTCCTTCGAGGCCTGGTCCTGCTCGACTTGCGTCGAGACCTCTCCCGTTCGGCATCCTGTTACGCCCAAGGTCAGCATCATGCAACCAAATGCGAGGGCGGCTACTGCTGCGGCTCGTGTCACCGTGGACAACCCTCCTGGTTACCGACGGGGTAGTAGGTTGATCAAATTATAGGTCACACCCAACCCGATAGCAATCCCCGGAGGACTGGTCCACGAGCACTAGGATGGATGCGATACCGGTCGGTCGTTAAGCTTGATCCCACGAAGCTGGGCAATAGCCGGACCTTGTGAGAGGCACCAACCGCACGATGGTCCGGGAGTGTTCGGTTCCACTCAGGATGAATCTTTCGCCGCCAGGAGGCCGTCGTGAGGACTCAGGACAGAAATAATCACAGGGTAGCCAACGCCCAGACAGGCTCCGGGGCAGAATCTTGGTCCACTTCCATGGGAAAACTAGCCACCTGCGTGCGGTCCTTCCTGCGCGGCAGCAACGGCTACCGGCCGCCTCGGCCCTTCGGCCAAGTCTATCCTGCGGGAACTGTACATTCCCGACGGTCCAACGTAATTGACAACGGGACAGGAATTCCATATACTGCTTTAGCGACCGGGATCCCGAACGGACCGGATCGTGTCTATTGCGATCCGGCTCTTTTGTTCTTGTGTGGGAGTGCGCCTATGTTTGAGGCGCTCACAGAGCGTTTACACGGGATATTCCGCCGCCTCAGCAGCCGGGGTAAGCTAACGGCTAAGGATGTGCGCGAGGGAATGAAGGAGATCCGCCGCGCGCTCCTCGAAGCCGACGTCAACTACCAAGTCGTCAAGGACTTTGTCCAGGCAGTTCAGAACAAGGCGCTGGGGCAGGATATCCTGCAAGGTCTGAATCCTGCGCAGCAGCTCGTCAAGATCGTGTTCGACGAGCTTGTCACGCTGCTGGGCGGCCAGCCTGTGCCCCTGGAGCTTACAGGGGCTGGCCCGCATGTCGTCATCCTCTGCGGCCTGCAGGGAAGTGGCAAGACGACAACGGCTGGCAAGCTCGCTGCCCGGCTGCGTGACGAGGGCCACCGGCCGCTATTGTGCGCCGTGGACGTCAAGCGCCCGGCCGCCATCGAGCAATTGCAGCAGGTCGGAGCGCAAATCAACGTTGAGGTCTTTAGCCTGGGGCACGGCAATCCGGCGCATATCGCCCGAGGTGCCTATAAGCACGCCAGAGAGAACGGCTACGACGTGGTTATCGTCGACACTGCGGGACGCTTGCACATCGACGATGAGATGATGCGAGAAGCCCGTGAGATCGAGGCGCAATTTGAAAACCCGGAGACACTGCTCGTCGTAGATGCCATGACGGGCCAAGATGCTGTGAATGTGGCCGAGCAGTTTGCGCGCGTCCTCGACCTCGATGGCATCGTTTTGACGAAACTCGACAGCGATGCGCGCGGCGGGGCGGCTCTGTCGGTGCGAGCTGTCACAGGCCGGCCCATCAAGCTGGTGGGTCTCGGCGAGCGCTTGGACGCCCTTGAGGTGTTCCATCCCGACCGCATGGCCCAGCGGATCCTCGGAATGGGCGACGTCTTGACCCTGGTCGAACGTGCCCAGCGGGCTATGGCCACCGAGGAAGCCGCCGAGTTGCAGCGCCGGCTACTGGCGGCCGACTTCGACCTGGAGGACTTCCGCCAGCACCTGCGTAATGTGCGCCGGATGGGACCTTTGGATCAGATAATAAGGATGATTCCGGGCGCCCAAAACCTGCCGGGGTTGGGGATCGATGATCTGGACGAGCAGGAACTTGACCGGGTAGATGCCATTATCTCGTCTATGACGCCGCAGGAAAGACGTAGTCCTGATATACTGAATGCTAGTCGTAAGCGCCGCATAGCTGCGGGCTCCGGTACATCCGTTCAGGAGATCAACCAGTTGCTCAAGCAGTACCGACAGCTTGCGCAGATGATGTCGGCGCTCAAGCAGGGCAAAAGTGTGCAAATAGGCGGCCTACGCATCGGTCGTGGGTAACAAGCCAGTGTGACTTGCCGCGGTGTAGGCAGTGCAGAACAGGGGGAAGACTCAGTGCCAGTTCGTATGCGTCTCAAGAGATTCGGCAGCAAGGGGAACCCACACTATCGCATCGTTCTAGCCGACGCCCGCGCTGCGCGGGATGGCGCTACTATCGAGGAGATAGGTTACTACAACCCACTCCTTGACCCAGCGGAGATCAGGATCGATGCCGACCGCGCCGTGTATTGGCTCCTCAACGGCGCTCAGCCCTCGGGCACTGTGCGGTCGCTGCTTCGCAAGACCGGCGTTTTGGCCCGGTGGAGCGAGGCCCAGCGCGAGCGCAAGGCTGCTAAGGCTGAGGCCGAGTCTGAGACAGCATGATCTGGAGAGGATTTGGCTACACGAGGTCAGGTCAGTCCGCCTGCCAGCGCTGGTTTTTCGCCAACTACAGCGGTTAGTGTGCTCTAGAAGAACTTCGACAACATTCTCTTTTTCGAGTTCACATACTGCAGCCTGGAGGCCAGCACCATGCAAGATCTCGTCGAATTCATCACCAAAGCTCTGGTGGACAACCCAGACGAAGTGCGTGTCAACCGCATTGAGGGCGAGACGGTCATAATCTTTGAAGTAGAGGTGGCTCCAGAAGACCTGGGGAAGATCATCGGTCGGCAGGGCCGCATAGCCAATGCTTTGCGCACGATAGTCAAGGCTGCGGCTTCGCGCCAGGGCAAGAAGGCAACAGTGGAAATTCTCTCCTGAGGTATTCCAGGCGAGACGCGGGACAGAGAAGGCCCAAAGCCGCTCTCCGATGGTTGGGCGGCAGGCTTTCGCGATGGAGGGCGTGCCGTGGCTTACCCAAGGGCGAGGCCGTCGGCAGTGGTCTTTTGATTTTTGTTCCTGTGAGCTAGGAAGGGATCGGAAGTCCGGCACAGTAGCAACAGATGAGATGGTTTAAGCGCACTTCTTTCTAC
>JAKORR010000394.1 GCA_029777735.1 Armatimonadota bacterium
GTTCGCAAGCCGCCTCTGCTCCGCCCTCTCCCGCTCGATGGCCTGTAGCTGTTCGGCTTCGTGTTGGCCGACAGATGGCTGCCATAGGGGCCGTTCTGAGCCGCGGTTAACGGCGTAAAGGTCATATTACCCATGCAGCAGCCAAACTCGCCTCAGAGGGGCCTCTGTGTGCGTCTAGTGGGCCGGAGGATGGGCTATACCGATCCCGGAAACGCTTGCGAAGGTGTGGCCCGCCTTGGCTGCCTCCCACACCTTCGCCGCCTTGTCGTAGGTGCGCCCGCTACCGATGCCGATTGCAGAGGCGACGCGGTCGCGGGTCTTGCCCCCCTCCCGAGGTGGCAATGTTTCCACCTCGGGCTTTTGGTCGCCACGTTTGAGGTTCGCAAGCCGCCTCTGCTCCGCCCTCTCCCGCTCGATGGCCTGTAGCTGTTCGGCTTCGGCCATGCGTTGCGAGATGCTGTCTGACCATTACCCCCGGGTCGTAGAAAACCGCTTGGTGCAAGCCGCCGGGGATCGGAGAGGGGGCCAGACATTTGAGATTGCCTCGCGCGCGAGGGACTTTGGCACGCAACGTGCCACTACCGCCGTCTCCGGTATTCGGCTACCGTCTTTGACGCACTAGGTTGTATGGCGCCAAAGAGGGTATGCAGTCACGCATACCCTCGCCCAAGCACCACACCTGCTATGCCATGTGAGCCACCTCCTACGCCGTCTTGCCCTTGGGCGCCTCCATCCGCTTCGTGCACTTGGTGCAGATCGGCGCTGTCTTGCCCGCGTATATCGTCACTGCTCGCTGACACCTGGGGCATATGTAGGCCGTCGCTTTCATCGCCACCTTTGACCCTCCTCACCTGCCCTATGGCGTACAAGTTACATTGCCTGCCTCCTACAGTGATGGAGTCCACTACCTGCAGGTATCCCTCTTTGAGGAGCCATGACATGCCTGCCTCAACCTGTCGCCAGCTCACGCCACACCACCGGTCAGCGAACCGGTAGCTGA
>JAKORR010000395.1 GCA_029777735.1 Armatimonadota bacterium
GTCCGGCTCGCTCTCCGGGCCACCTGTCCCTGTGAGGCTGCCAGTGAACCCGGCCTCGTGCTGGATCCGTTCCTGGGTTCCGGCACGACTGCTGTCGTCGCCGAACGGGAGCACCGTGACTGGCTCGGCATAGAGCTGAGCGCCGAGTTCGTGCATCTCGCGGAGAAGCGCATCCAGAGCGCCCGCGGCGCTGTGGCTCGGGATGCAGGCAGCCCGAGCACCCAGCGAGCGCCGAATTCAGACCGCGACGCTGAGCCCGCGCCCAAGCCCGACCCCGACCCGGACCAGGAGCCCGACAACAAGGACACGAGCATGAGCAAGCGCAAGAACAACAACCCATTACCCAACAAAGGAGGTGACACATGAACGAACGACAACAACCACAGCCACGCGGCCCCGAGCAGGAACGCCATGAGGCGCAAAAACACAACGGGCCGGACGCCGAGCCAACCCACGAACGTGAGGAATACCCACACCCCCAGGTCTGGATAGGGAGCCTGGCCGACTACAACAACGGCATCCTCACGGGCGAATGGGTAGACGCCGCCGTTGACGGCGAGGACCTCGTTGCAGCCGCGAGGGGCATTCTGGGCAGGGGCCACGAACCCGACGCAGAGGAATGGGCCATCTTCGACTACGACGGCTTTGGTGACTGGCGACCGGGACAGCATGAACTGCTCGAGCTGGTCGCTGAGGTTGCTCGGGGCATCGCGGAGCACGGGCCTGTCTTTGCCGCCTGGGCGGACTTCACCGGCGCCGACCCAGAGCAACTTGCCCAGTTCAACGACGCCTACCTCGGCCACTACGACTCTGCCGAAGACCTGGCCCGCGATGTCATGGGAGACCTCGGCATCGAGGCAGACATAGACAGGGCGGTACCGGCGTCCCTGAGGCCGTATGTGCAGATCGACTACGCCCAGTGGGCCAAAGACTGCTTCCTTGACGGCGACCTCTACTTCGCAGATGACCCAGAGGGCGGGGTGTGGGTGTTTGACCAGAGGCCATGACCGGCAGGCTCCCCAGGAGCCTGCAGCCGTTCCCTTGAACCACCTGGTTCAACGGCTGCACCACCCTGAGGAGCAGGGCGGTCGTTCACGAAGGAAGTGTGCGTTGAGGGTGGAGGGGCGAACCTCAAAGACCCGCACGCAACGCACCTGAGTGAACCCACCATGGAAGGAGCATCGCCATGAAGACCATGGCAATCCGGCTAGATGACGACGTGCATGCACGTCTCACCATCTTGGCCCGGCTCAGCGAAACCACCGTGACGGACATCGTCAGGGACGCACTCCAGGCTCGCCTGGACACCCTGGCCGCTGACCCGGCGGTTTCTGCCAAAGCCGAAGCCCTCGCCGAAGAGATCGAGCGTGACGCCCGCGAACAGCAGGCTGCGCTCGCTGACCTGTTCGGCGCCAGCAAGACGCCCACCACCGGCACCAAGCCGACCGGGAGTCCGAAGAGCTGACGGGCTGCCGAGACCGACGGGAACGACACCTTAGGCCGTCACTCGCCAGCGTGCAGCCCGCCAACCACTCCATCCCTCTAACCGGTGAGCGGGTCAGGTTGAGGCTATCCAGTGATCTGGATACGCCTCCCTGACTCGCTCCCCAACAAACACATGTAACCAACAACCAGCACGAATCTTCACAAGCATCGGTAGTGAGCACTATCCAGACTTCACGGAAGGTTGCTTAGCGGAAGCCGCGGCAGCCATATCCAAGAACGCGCAAATACCGCCACTCTTGAATAACCAAATAACGTTGTAAAATGCGCAAATCAGGGCCCAATTCCGGGCCAAATGAAATATACTGGAATATATGAAGAACCACATGAATCCACAACACTTAAGGGTGGTGCTATCCGCCGAAAGGAGTCAGTAATGCCACTCACCCCACAACAGCGTCTGGCTCGCATCATGGCGGGCGCCAGAGAACGGAAGGGCTGGTCACCCCGCGAGCTGGCTGCCCGGAGCGGTGTACCGCGCTCGACCATCCAGCGCCTGGAGAGCGGAGAGATCGTGACCACCCCGAACCCGTCCGTACTCGCCATCCTGGCGCCACACCTCGATGTGCCGCTCGCCGATCTCTACATCGCGGCGGGCATCCAGCAACCAACGGAACTGCCGAGCTTCACACCGTACCTACGGAGCCGCTACCGCGACCTCCCAACCGAAGCCCAAGCCGAACTTGAACAATCCTTCCGCAGTGTCCTCAATAAATACGGCTACGACAGCACCAATGGTGCGACCGGACCGCTGCCGGGGCAAGACGAAGTCGAGTAGTCCCTAATGGCCGCTTGCCGCGTGATGCCCGCGGAGAAGCCGAAACTCTACGGACCATTCACTCTAGAAATAACAACAAACTTGACCACCCGAAAGGAGGCTCACCATATGAACACCATCCCCAAGACCCCATCCATTCTCGCGAGCCTCCGTACCCTCATTCCGAGTCGGGACTGCGACTTCGACGAAGCTCTGGCCGTCGCCGAACGCCAAGCCACCAAGCTGGCCGACCTCCTCAGGGCTCGTGACGGCAGCTTCGACGGCATCCAGCTGCACCACATTGCCGAGCTGCCCCGCATCCAGGTGGTGTACGACAGCCTGCCCGTGAGCGGAATGAGCTACTGGAACGGACAGA
>JAKORR010000396.1 GCA_029777735.1 Armatimonadota bacterium
CAGGCTGATGGAGTATTCGTCGCTCTGTACCGTCTGTCCCTGGGGGTTCAGCAACGTTGATCCGATGCCAGGAGTCGACACAAAATATCCCAAGCCAGCTGGAGGACCTGCCACAATTGGACTGCTGCCCAGGGCATCTGGTGGGGCGAAGCTTGCCCAGGGGTCCGGATACACGTGATACTTGTTCGTCTGTTCATCAGATGGCACCCATCGGGCCACCTTTATGCTCCCCGAGACCAGTGGAATGAACACGCTAAGCGGGTCAGCGTTCCTTAGGTTCGTATAGGGAAGTGTGATCATCTGCAGGCCGCTTGGGACGCTCGGCGGGATCACCTGGAAAGTGTGCGTCACAGCGTTGGAGACATTCCCAGCAAGGTCCTCGGCCGTTATCGAGACTGAGTGCACACCTGTGGAAAGAGGCGACGTTACTGTGTAGGACAACACACCCTTGACTGGGTCAAAGAGAAAGTCGGTCCGTGGCACGCCGTCCAAATTGATACTCACTGTCTTGACGCCCGTCTTGTTGTCCTTGATGAGAGCGAGGATGTTGGGAGTCTTGGTGAGCACTGTCTCACCGTTGCCCGGATACAGAATGGAGATCTCGGGCGGCACACCGTCGAACCCAGTAGCCACTCGCAGCGTGAGCCGTCCCCAACCGTAATTGCTGTCCTGATCGGGCGACATGTCCTGGGGCGGGCGGCTAGCCAGAATCGGCGTCTTCCAGTACTTGTACGCCATCTGGGTCAGCGCCGTTGCCAGGTCAGCAGCTGTTCGCTGCTCGTCTTCCGCGTAGAGCAGGGCAGCGGCCCCGGCTACGTGGGGCGCAGAAGCCGATGTCCCGACGAAGGGGTTCAGCGACTCCCGAGTCGGGCCCGTACCAGTCACCGACGTGCTGACCACATCCGGGCCGAGTAGGTCGGGCTTCAGGCGCCCGTCAACGGTCGGGCCCCGAGAGCTGAAGGGTTCCAGCGAGTCCAGCGCCACGACCGGCACGTTAATCGGCGCCGTGTCAATGGTGGAGCCGCGCGATGCTCCCACAGTCAGTGCACCCTTGCTCTCGGCGGGGATGGAGAGGCTACTAGTAGGCACCTGAAGGGTCGTATCTATATCAACGGTTGGCACAAAGAGCTGAAAGTTGTCTGCGCCAAGAGCGTCCACGTTGTGTATCTGAAGGTAGTAGGTGCCCGCAGGGACTGTGGCGATGAGGATCTCCCTTGGCGCGTCGTCACCGTTCTGCGTGTAGGCCGACCGCGCAATCTCGCGTCGCGAAGCATCTAGCAGGACCAGGTCGTAGTCTTGATCGGTCTCCAGCCCCGCTGTCTCGTACCAAGACAGGTAAGCCTGGAAGGTGCCCGCTGGAAGCGTCAGATCCAGGAGGTCGTCAGCGCCCCGGAACTCGCAGATGCCATCGTTGTTCCGGTCGAGATACAGCCCCGACCAGTGCCGCTGAGCAAAGTTCCCTGCGGCCGTCACGACGAGTACGCCCGCCGCGCGCGCCGCCTCGACCTGCTTCGACACGGTGCTGCTGCCGTCAAAGGGACCATCAAGCAAACCGATCGAGATGCAGCAGATGTGGTACTTGTTCGCCACCACATCACGAAGCGCGGCCACCACTGACCCCGGCGTGTCCACTTCCAGGAGGTGAATCGTGGCGTCGGGGGCCATGTCCGCTATTACTTCGGCCACTGCGGTCCCGTGGCTGCTCGTCCCACTGATGCCGCCGGCTCGATAGGATTTGGGGGCCGGGTTCGCTGGGTCGATCGGAATCTCAGCCGCCGCATAACCCGCGAAGCCCACGTCGATTACCGCGATACGGGCACCCTCGCCCCTGATGTCGTTGTAGTAGAAGGCGCTGGCGTTGGTGAGCTGTACGCCTTCGCTTACAGTCGGCGGGAACCCCTGCAGAGATATGCACTCGACAGCTGGAGCCACCTGAGCAACCTGAGGAAGAGCAGCAAGATCCCGTAGCGCCGTAATAGGTACGAGTACCTCGGCACGTCTACCGAAGACGTAGCGAAGAGTGCAGCCAAGTTGAGCCATGGCTGCCCGAGGCACGTCTGTTCCCCTGAACCACACTTCAACAAGAGCTTTCTCGCCGAGGAACCTCACACCAGCGGCCGCAGCTTGTGACTGAACAGCACGGCCGGCTCCGGCCTCGGACGCCAGGGCACGCAGAGGACCCGCCAGGTCCTCCCACCCGTCACCTGCCGCCAAGGCGCTCAACGGTGCCAGGATTGCTGCGACGATTGCCAGTGTTATTGCGCCTGCGCGCCAGAAGCCTGCCACTTTGGGCTTCCCCCTAGAATTCGGCCACGGCCGTACACTTTCGGTCCCCTCTCTTCTCTCACTTCTCTCGCCGCAAATCGGTTGTCGACAGCCCGGCCGTTGCTCTTGTTCGAAGCATCGCCAGCAAGCGCCCCCAACCCGTTTCCCGGGCAAGGGACGACGCCTCCTCATAGTCATCCCACAGCTCGGCAAGCGGAGGCGGAAGGAGCACGACTAGCCCACTGTATTGTTCCACATCGGTGCCGCGCACCTCGGTGGTTCCCAGGAACGGGACTGCAGCGACAGCCGCCGCTGCTGCCCTTTCAGCAGCGCGCCGCCCAGCTCCCTCGGGCAACACCTGGGCCAGACAACGCCCCAAGGCAGCCAGGTCGGTCATCTCACCCCCGGGTCCCACCCAAGGCAAACTGCCCCTGATGGCCTCGAGGCCAGCCGCACCTATCTCGGGCTCCTCAAGCAGGGCGCCGGATAGCTCCCTCATACTGTCCCGTACATCCGTGATGGCCTGCAGGTCGATCCCTACCACAACCTCTGTCTCCTGCTCGGGTTGCAGATCGGCACTTACTTGCTTGACGACGGTCTCGACAATTTTCCTCGTCGACGCCGTGCTCGCGCCTGACGCCAGCCTTTGGGCTACGCCCACCACCGACCGTCCCGAAATCGTCAGCGCTGTGGGACTGGCTACAACCCACCTTGCGCTGTTGCGCAGCGCCCAAGCGTAGTCCACCGAAGCGCTGTGACACGACAGAAGAACCACCACATCCCATCGCTGCCCAGCTAAAGCCTTCTCCAGATCGGCCGGCGTCAAAGATTTTCCGCTGCTGCCCCAATCTGAGGCCAAACCGCCGCAAAGGAAGCCGGACCGCCAAATGCCCTGTGCCGAGACCGGGGGCATCCCGTGGCCAAGCACCACCAGCATCCAACGCCCAGCCTGGAACTGCCAGCGAGCAGCGCGGGTGAATCGCTCAAGGCTAGCCGGATCGCCCGTGTTCAGCTGTCCCTGGCGGCTTCTCTCCGTGGGCCTGTCTCCGTGGGCCAGTAGCAGACTTGCACCCTCTGCCGACCCTAGCGGACCGTCGAGAAGGGCCGCCACAGCGAGACTCTCTGAAGCCACCGCGCTCGTCGCCTCTGCCACATACCGAGCTGTTTGCCAAAGATCGCTCTCACCTGCTAGGTACAAGGCCATCCCCCAGTCAGCCTTAGCTGAACAAAAGGACGGCTTACTCGCGAGAAGCCAGCAGCCACCCAGGCTAACGAGGGCCGCGAGGCGAACGTGTTTCACCCCACCATCCTCGCCGAACGGGCACGGGCTTGTCTCCAGTAGCAGGACGGACCATCAACGGGCTTGGCGGCAGCGAGACCGTGCGGAAGTGGTATTGCTCACTCAGCACCATCTTGAACTTGTTGTTGGGTCGTGACTCACCCTCGACGTAATGCCCCACCATCCAGACGTAGTCCGTGTCCCGCTGGAAAATATCCTCGTTCGGGTCTCGCACGACCTTCGTCATCGTCGCTGTTGGCCGCATTGCCTCACTTTGGTAGACAGGGTTGTTCAGGTCATCCGCTCGGAAGACGAGAAGAACATAGCGCGCGTTGCGCGCGCCAGACCCGGCCGTCGGCGGCGTTTGAAGATCCCACACGAAGGTGATCTCCCGCGGGTTTATGGTTGTCAGCCCATCGCGTGGCTGGCTCGGCAGCGCCGGAAGGATATAGGTTACCGGACCCATTGGGGCGCTCGGATCGCTAAGTACCTCATCCATATTCGGCTCGAACTCCCACTCTGCTTCCTCGTACTCGATCTCCTGAGCCGTCCTCACACCTCTGGCCTGTTCGGTAGCCATCGGCACTTGAGGCTGGTAGGGACTTACGATACGCCGCAATCTGTAGTAGTAGGTGCGGCCTGGTTCCAGCGGCCGATGGTTATATGTGATCTCGTAGCTAGCGTCTTCCTCTTCGCCGTCGCGACCGATGAAGGTCCATTCCTTCTGAGCCACGATCCCAGCACGAGCGGTCATGTCGTCATCCCAGTTGGAAAACCTGGAATCGCCCGAAACGTGCACAATACTCTCGGGATCGTCTGTGTCGACGTAAGGCGTCTCACCGCGGAAGACAACATACCCTTTGATTTTTGTGTAATCAGGATTCGGATGATTCATCACATTAGTGACTCGGATTGTAGGGGTTTGGCCAGGTGCTGCCTGCCCAGCCGTCGCAAGACCTTGGGCCGGCGCCGCACCTCCGGCCGGTGGGCTATCCGTGTGGCCCCCAAGACCCGTGGCCACTATGCCAGCGGCCAGCCCCAGAGCTGCCAGGATACGGCTGCCCTTGGTCACCTTCTTGCCCCGTGCCACGGCCTTTTGCACCTCCACCGGGCGGTAGAGGACATACACTCGGTCACCGGTTCGAGGGGGCATGCCGGAGCTTACCGCAGCAGTCAGTCGGTCGGAAGCCACCTGCTTGACGGTAATCGTCCCGATCTTACGCATCACCGTCTTCTCCAGTTCGCGCTGCCAGTAGCCGCGCATAACGACCAGTTCCTGGCCGACGGCGATCCCGTCGCGCATGCCAAGGTTCACGTGAACAGCACCCAGGTCGTCGATCATCTCAACGAACCCTCGGCGAATACTCTTCCGCAGCATGTCCCGAACTGCCAGCTCGGCCGCTTGGCGAAGCAGTTCGTTCACTACGTTCATGATATCTTTGTCCCAGCCAGGGATGGGCTTGGTGCTCGCGACCCCAGTCCCGCCAGAGGTTATCTCCTCAGCTCGCACGTCCAGGGCTTGCACCTCGATCTGGCACTCGCCGGCTCCCGACCGTCCGTCCACAGCCAGGGCATGCAAATAGGATGTCATCACCTTGTCAGCGTGAAGACGCTCCGCGAGACGTAGTTGCTCCGCCGGATTGAGCGGCGTCCGCAGGCCCATGCCTGCCAACTCCCTTTCCAACTCCGACGTGGGCACCACAGTGAATTCCCCGGCGTCCTCCAAAGCCAGCGCCACGGCGGCCGTAGCCTTGTCCAAGATAGCTTGGGACTGCCGGCCCGTCTTGTCGATGACTGGTAGCACGACCGCGTGGGATACCTCCTTCGCGCCGACCTGAGCCCACGCCAGACCAGTTGCGAGACACCACACGGCCAGGGTGATCGTGATCATCAGCTTCGAACCTTGAGTGCTGCGTATCATCGGCTTACCTCTCCCTCCCGGCGCCACTATCTCTAGCGCCACGGGATCTTGCCAGCAACATCGGACCTATGTACGGTCCACAGAGTGCCTAGCCTACCTCGTCAGCACGGCGGGCGTGATAGCCTGTACGCACGCGCCATCCTCTGAGTAGGCGCGCACCACCACAAGGTACCGGCCAGCCGGTGCGGGGCTGCCATCCCTGTTCCGACCGTCCCAGACCACCACATTGCGTCCGGCGGGCTGCGCCGCGTCGTGCACAAGCGTGCGCACGATGCGCCCACTGATGTTCAGGACCTCAGCGCGGACTCGCGCCTGCTGAGACAAGACATAGTAAACATCCACGCGACTGCCCCGGGGCAGCGATTGTAGCGAACTGACGACAAGTGTTCCGCCGCCCGTAGTCTGCAAGCTGACCTCAAGCTCATGTGGCCCTCGGCTGGTGAAAGCATAACTGCTACAGGTCCGCATGTACACTTGCTTACCACTGGCTGGGTCACGAAGAACTGGCTTCACGTCCGCGGGCAAGGCCGACAGGTCCGGCCAAGTCACGGTGACCTCCTCGCTGCCCATGTTCGTGTCCACCAGCAACCGGTAGACTTGGCCGTCAGCTGACTTGCGCAGATCAACCGCATAGTCACCACTCAGAGCTCCCCAATCCTTATGGAGCGCAGAGGCGTACACATAGGGCGCTACAGCCGGCCTCGGCGGCTTGGGCTGGTCCAGCCCAACATCAAAGCCGTCGGTGGCTGACGGGCTCACGCCCAGGAAGGTGCATGTATCCCGTTGACCGGCGGCGCTCACGACAATCGGGATTGCCCATCCTCCCTCACCCACATCGGGGAAGCGGTGTAAGGCAGCCGACTGAGTCTGTGTGGGAACTGACTGAGTCATTATCAGCGTCAGTGGCTCGCTCACCGCCACCCAATAGCCCAGGTAAGGACTGAGGGTCTGCGACGGGTGGTAGGCCCCGAGCATGTACGCGTAGAGCGTGCTCAGGATCTTCCGCCGGCTTTGAGCAGTCTGCCAATCCATCACATCACCGTTCGCATCACGGACTTGAACCGAGTAGATGTCCGTCGCACTGGTGAAGGGTGCTCCAAGCAGGTTCCAGGTCGGGCTGCCGTCTCCTCTTCCGTAGACCGCCACCTGGGTTGGGCTCTTGGCTGGTCTGCCCTCGCGCGTGAGCTCGGTTGGTCCGTCCAGCGCCAGCCAGTAACCACAGCCAGGGCGAATCAGGTCCGCTGGCGCGTTCGGGTAGACGGAGTACTGGTTCCGGGTCGCCTCCCACGCGGCCAGGCGCAAGCGCTGAGCCGAACCTAGGCCAAAGACGGTCTGTGGGTCAACCGCGGTATAGTCTCCCGGCAGCGAGATGAGCTGAAGCCCCATTGGGAAGGTATACAGACTCGATAGTCGGAACAGAAGACCTGTAGTTGCCTCGCCACTGGCCACTACCACTTGGATCTCGGCGGGCGTCGAGGTATAGCCTTCTGGAATTGGTCGGATCACCACACTGCCTGCGGGAGCCTCGTCGAATTTCCAGTTGTACTGAGCGCCGTCGGCCTCCTCGCTCAG
>JAKORR010000397.1 GCA_029777735.1 Armatimonadota bacterium
AGGCACGATAGAGACACCTGTCGGGGCGATGTGCGTGAGGAGTTCTTCGAGAAGCTCGGCCTGCGCGGCCGGCCAGAGGCGCGAGGGATAGTAGGCACGGCTTGTCGTGTCGCCCCCATCCACGGCGTTGAATTCGAACAGGTTGATGCCGCAGAAGCCAAGATAGTCGCTGAAGCTGGTCATGGAGGCCTGGCGTGTCGCCTCATCTCGGCCATTGAATCCATAGAGCTGATAGCAGTAGGCCGGGTGCGTGAGATAGAGGCCGAGTTTGCGCTGCTCGCTATCAGGCTTGAGGATGGTGACTGGGCGATCGGCCAAGGTATCCTCGAGGGCGAACAGCCACAGGTTGGAGACGGCAGCGCCCTTGAGCTCGTCGAAATCTTCGTAGCTGTAGATGCTGGAAACGGTAAGGCGAACGTCGTGCTTGCGGGGATAGAAGAGAAACATGGAGGTCAGGGCGCGGTTGTCGCAGGGATACTCGCGTCCGGTGTAGACGCCGCCGCCGACGTTGTCCCACGGGGGCTGAATCCTGACGGTCGTGTAGCGCTCGCGGTCGTTTGGCGTCTGGAAGGCAAGCAAGTGCGCGTCGCGTGGGGCGTCGCAGTGAAGGGAGTAGGCAAAGTAGCTGGTGCGCTTGCGGGCGGCCGTGACGCGGTACTTACGGTCGCCCAGTTTGAGCACACGGCTGGCACCACCTAGGCCACCGTCCTCGCTGAACTCGTGGTCCTCGCGAGTGCAGTCCACGTGATCGACAAGGCGGACACGAACAATGTCCTCGGGCACGGGGCCGCCGTCGGCACAGAGGCGGCGAGCCTCGGTGGGCCAGTCGAGGTCGGCCAGCGCCCGGCGGGCGGCAGCGTCTAAGCGGCAGAAGTAGACGCCGCTGCTGTCAGGGATAACGGCGTAGTCGGTGTCGTCGATGCTGAAGGAGCCGTCGGCGTTGAGGCGCCAGGGATGCTTCTGGCCGGCCGTGTCAAATAGATTCCCAGCCGTGACCGGGTTGCCGTCGGGACTGGGCTTGCGGAGGCCCACGAAGCGCTCGGCAATGCCCCGGGTGAGGACCACGTGGGCCGGGACATGAGCGCCAACAAGGAAGGTGCCGAGGAGCCGCACTTGGACTTCGCACGGACCGGTGCTGATCATATACGCGGCGGAGGGCGTGATGGTAACGGTCAGGTCCTCGATGTGGGGTGTGTCTGGGGCCCACTGGCTGGGAGGTATCGAGGGCTTGAGGAGAGCGACCCGCGTGTCAATGTCGGCCTTGCGAAGCAGAACCTCTATCGGGTAGTCGGCCTTCAGGGGCTGCGGGGGTAAGAAAGTGACCTGCAGGGCGAAGGGTTTGTTGACACCGATCTGCTGGGGCGCCTTGACGCTCACAATCTTTAGGGGCTGCTTGGCACCGAGGTAGGGAATCTCGAGTGGCGATTGTGAGGCCCACGGATCCCTGGGATGGGGCCCAAGGCTTGCCGCGGTAGGCCACTGGCTGTCGTCGAAGTCAGCCTCGCTCCAGCGGTTCAGGCCCTTGGTGGAGACTCGCCAGGTCGCGTCGGTGTGTACGTTGACATAGGAACCGTCGACGCAGTTCACGGCGAGCTCGGCCAGGAGGCCCGCCGCGCCAGGCTCCTCATTCTCCCCTATCACGGCGATGATGTTACGGCCCTTTGTGAGAAACCGGGTGACGTCGTAAGTTTCCACACTGTACCAGTCACTGTCTGCGCCGACGCGCTTATTGTTGATCCATACCTCATAGCGGTTGTCGCAGGTTACGGCGAGGATTGCTTCGCCCGGGTCGGCGGGGAGGTCGAAGGTGCGGCGGAAGTAAGCAACGAGGCTATCCTCGTCTGCGGGCAGCCATATCCACTCGGCCGTCCATTGCCCGCGGGTGAAGGGCTCGGGATCACGTATGGCGGGCGGGGCGATGCCTAGAGGCCTGGCCTTGGATTCCTCTGGCACGGCGACCCGCACCCAAGCGACAGAGGCCGGGGCAAGCTCGTTGTTGAAGGCGAGGAAGCCACTCTTGTAGTCGGGGTCTTCGAGGGTCGCCACCAGGTCGCCGTCGATGAAGGCCTCGAACCGGGAGCCCTTGATCGTCAGTCGCACGTTCAGCCACTGGTCGGCGGGCGCTGGCTTATCGGTTAAACGCTCACCACAGGTGTGCCACCACTGCTCGGTGGCATCACGCTTGAGGAAGCCGGGAGAGTTGCCGCCCGAAGTGCGTGTGTCCAGCCGTAACATATAGAAGACGAAGCGGTCAAGGTCGTAACGGAACCTAAGGTTCAGGATTCCTCCGGGGTGCACGCGGGCGCGGTAGTCGACGACCGCGTCCGAGAGCGTTGTCACAGGCACTAGAATCTCCCCGTCGACGAGAGCGGCACCGCCCGATAGTCTGATAGCGCCCCACCCGGGCGCGCCCGTGCTAAAGTCCTGTTCGACTATCACACGGTAGCCGTCGGGGACAGTGAGGGGTTGTGCTGTCGGCAGGCAGAACATCAGGACTGCGGTGAGCATCCAGATTCCTCCCTCTCTGAGCCGAGCGGGTCGGGCAATCGCAATTCCGGCGACGGGGCTTTTCGCGCTCAGCTGCCAAGACGATCACCCCGCGCGGTGATAGAGACTTCACGCGGGGATAGGCTTGCAGGAGGCATTCCCTCAGTGCTATGGCTCCTACCCTCGGGGGTGCCAAGCAGACAGCGGCGGGATATCCTTCACAAATTTCGCGTGGCCGTCAGCATACGCAGCATCAAAGCCCTCATTATGCCGCTTGACCAGGCGCCCACTCCAAGGGTCGGCCAGCGATGTGAACCAGTCACTCACGTGAGCCACCGCCTCGAAGGTCGCCCAGGGACAGTCCGCCATGACCAGACACTGACTAGGCGCGGTTATATCAGCGTCTGAGACCCAGTTTAAGCCTCTGTACGTTCCCTGAGGTACACTGTTATAGGCATAGGATACGTATAGGGGAGGCAGCATCGAAGTTATATGAAGCGCTTGGGCATATGTAGATTTGGCTGTTCTTCGTGTAGGGGTAAATTACCTGGTACCAAAAGATGTAGCCCGTGCCTGGGTTGTACGCTCCCGCAGGGAAGCGTCCGTCGTAGTCCTGGGTGTACATGAGCGTGGCGAGCCCCAGCTGCTTCAAGTTGCTCAGGCAGCTTGATTGTCTTGCCTTCTCTCGCGCTCTGGCGAACACGGGGAAAAGAATGGCCGCCAGGATCGCGATGATCGCGATTACTACGAGAAGCTCGATCAGCGTAAACCCCTGCTTCAAAGCAACACCCCCTTCCTTTGAGCGCAGGTCGATAGGCGAACTGCTACTCACTGAAGCTGCTCAGCAGCTTTGCTCCGATCGTCCTATACCACACGATTCGCTATGCTACAGACGAACACTGTCGGGTCTATCTGCCCTCCGAGACTGTTGCAAAGTTTGCTATATTATAGCGCTAAGGGAGGCGGGGTCAATGTCGGATGGCGTCTTTTTTCTATCAGAGTTGCAGGCATTTGTAGAGATTGTCGATATAGAAGGAAGCGGTAAAATACTTGACGCCAAGGATCAGTCTGAAACGAGATCGCAGTTATGCAAGGCAAGCCTGATCCCCCGCTAAGCTTGTGGGACTTGGTGTACCGCTGCTTCTCCCAAGACCATCCCCTGCGCCTGAGCGACAGCCTGAACCTGGCACTGACGAGCGGAGGCCTTGAACGAGAGAATTGAAAACGCTGCGACTCAGAGAGGGTTTACAAAAATCAGGCGGATGCAAGGTAAAAAGGAAAGCATTACCATAGATTCCATTATCATAGATTCATAGACATGCTTTAGCGATGTTGGTAATGGAGATAGGGCCGTGCTTTTCGCCGCCCAAGCCATCTGTTCCTGCCATGAACCCTCCTTCTGCAACAGTCTCCCAGGGAAGCGCTTTTCCGATTTGTGGTCTATCCCCCAGACGTACCGATTTGCTGCAGGAAGTTGTCCACGAGGGTATCGAAGGCCTGGTGCACCTCGGCGGGAGCATCTTCTCCTACCAGTGACTGTCCCCTATCCGTCATCGCCTGGACGCCCACGGCCATTGGTATGCGGGCCAGGAAGGGCACACCCAACTGCCGGGCCATTCGTTCAGCTCCGCCACTGCCGAAGAGGTCGACACTGCGACCGCAGTGAGGGCATACGAACCCGCTCATGTTCTCGACAAGCCCCAGGACGGGCAGGCCGAGAGCGTGGGCGAAGTTGATCGCCTTACGGCAGTCCAGCAGGCTGACGGCCTGGGGCAGCGACACGATGAGGACCCCGTCGGGGTCGGGGATCGACTGAGCGGCGGTCAGGGGCTCGTCGCCGGTACCCGGGGGGTTATCGACGATGAGGAAGTCCAGCGGGCCCCAATCGACGTCGGACAGGAACTGGCGGAGCAGGGCGGCCTTGAGCGGCCCCCTCCACACGACGGGTTGACTGGGGTCGTCGGTCAGCAGCGAGACGGACATTACGATCAGGTTGGTTCCAGCGACGACGGGCCTGATGCCCATCTCGGATGCCTCCGCATGTTGGCCTTCGACTCCGAGGAGGAGGGGGAGGTTGGGGCCATGGATATCGGCATCGAGAAGACCGACGGAGAAGTGGCGGGCCGCAAGGGCGCGCCCCAGATTGGCGGCCACGGTGGTCTTCCCCACTCCGCCCTTACCCGAGAGGACGAGTATCTTGTGCTTGATCAGCGCCATGCGTTGGGCAAGGCGCTCCTCCTGCTCGCGTTGCTGCTTCATACGCTCGAGGGTGGGACTGGGGCGGCCTCGACGAACATTTCCGCAAAGAGCCGCCCTTCGTTAGACGTGATCTGGGCGATATGCAAGTGAGGATTCACAACCTCGACATCCGGCGGACAGATCACGTTGGCCCCCGTCACTTCGCCTTCGCCCTCCGCCTCAAGGCGCAGCACCCACTCAT
>JAKORR010000398.1 GCA_029777735.1 Armatimonadota bacterium
CCCTAAGCAACCTCCGAGAGGGCACGGGGCACGAGATGCACGGGGAAGTACGCGACGCTCAGCCGGCCGATGTGGGCCTCGATCTGGTCACCTTCTGCCTCCCGGATGCCCCCGACCCCGACCAGCCACTGATGATGATCGGCAATGGTGGCTTCGAGTACGACGACCCAACAGGTATCAATCTGCTGCCCTACTTCTGGCGCGCGGGCACGGGTGACGGAGTCGAGCGCACCTTCCTCTATCCACCCTACACTGGCTTGGGTGGCGACTGCGAAAGCTTCGCTTACCCCGGGGGCGGCGCCACAGTGAGTCTGCGGGCCGACACGCAGGAGGCGAAGGTTGTCCACAGCGGCCGGCGCTGTCTACAGGTCGCCGGCGTCCAGCCGAACAGCATGCCCGTCGACGGCACGGGCGTGTGGAGCCCTGTGTTCCCGGCTCGGCCAGGCGATACCTTCCGCATCGGCTTCTGGGTGCGGGGACAGGACCTCGAGCCCATTGAAGGCCGGGCACTTGCTGCCTTCGCCGAGTTCTCGGGCCGTACCGGACAACACAGAACTCGCGTGGACCTGGCCACTGCGTTTCCGGTGGGTTTGGGGACCTTTGACTGGCGCGAGGTGACCACCGCAGCCCGAGTGCCCGAGACCGCGCGGCGCGTGACTCTGTTCCTTGGCCTAAGGCCCGCTAGGGGATCGCTGTGGCTGGATGACGTAAGCCTCGGCGTCCAGTAATAATTTGCGGCACAGCAGAACAGGTAGTGTACCGAAGTCTTCTGCAAAAGGAGCGAGTCACGGAATCTCTGACTGGGAACATCTAGGGAGTATCCTTCGAGACTGGACCTGCTCCCCGGCTCACTGAGCACCCTCATGCCCATCTAGTCACGTCAGGTAGAAAACAGGCCACTGCATTGATGAGGCCACCTACCTGTAAGGGGCAGCCAAAAACTGCCACCAACCGAGAGGGCGAGACCTCTACTGCCCCATCGCCCGTCGGAAGAAGAGTTTGGCTCCGGGGGAGGGATTCGAACCCCCAACCTAGTGGTTAACAGCCACCCGCTCTACCCTTGAGCTACCCCGGAATGGAATTAGATTATAGTGGGCGCAAAGCCATATTGCAAGCCCTTGCCGAATCACTCGCGTGGATAAGAACAAATCGCCCTTCCCACAAACAGTTAAAGCGCTCTTGCGTCGGCCTTCTGCCCCTTTGCTGCTGCCCTCACAGGTTCCTCACAACTCGTAGGCGAAGCGCTCGCGCGTCAGGGCACGGCGGAGCGCGGTCAAGGCATCGTCGGCTAGCTTGTCCACGGTCGTCTGTTGCGCCTGCGCGTCCGCCTGCGTGATGACGAGCACTGGCTCGCCCTTTGCCACCAACGCTAGGCCCTGGTCAGCAGCCTCGAGGGTGAAGTCGGAGCGCTTAGCCCCGGCCTGCAAAACCTCTGTCAGCTTCTGGTTGGTTCCCTCGGCCCGGGTTTTCGCCTGCTCAGCATCTGGCCCCACTACTACGAAGATTGTCTGCTCCCACCACGTCACGGCAGGCCACTTGCCGCCGGCCGCATCTACTTCCTTCACTTCGGGCTTTTGCCACTTGATTACGGCTCGGCGGTTCACCGTCACACCGACGTCCGTAATCTTTTCGATCAGCGACGCCACACGGGTGCGGGACAGCGGGTGCGTCTCAAACACACCTTGGTCTGGAGGCATCCTGCGACGCTCTTCCTGGGCTAGTCGCTCCATGAAGGTCAGTAGGCCAACCGGATTGTACTTGCTTTTCAGTAGGTACCGGACGGCGTTGTCGTCAGCCCGTGCCTCCACTTCCAGCGAGTACCGGGACAACACGCCTTGTCGCACGTACAGGCCCGCCTGAGCAGTAACCACAGACACATCACGGTCGGCGCCCAACACCACTGTGGCGAGCGCGGCGCTTAGAGCTCCCAGAAACAGCTTTTGGCTGCGCTGGGCCTGCTCCAAGGCGTCGTAGGTACAATTGTGGGCAATTTCATGGGCCAGGACACCCGCCAGCTCGTCGTCCGATTGCACCGCATCCAGCAAACCTTTGGTCACATAGATGAACCCTCCAGGAATGCTGAAGGCGTTTACTTCGGTGGAGTCCACCAGCCGCACATCGTACTGTACTTCCGGCCTGTCGCTGTTGGCCGCCACGCTGTCCACGATCTCCTTGACACGTTGGAGTGCCGCCTCGTCTTCCAGACGCTTGTACTCTTTGTCCACTTCGGCGCAGACTTTCTCGCCTATTTCGCGCTCCTTTTTGGGGTCCCACTTGGCGGCCCCAGCCGGCAGCGCCAGGCAGAACACCAGTAGCAGTCCCATCGCTACGCGCATTGTCTTCATGATGAACATACGTATCCTTCCGGCCCGTGAACGGACCGCTATCCTCATTATAGTCTATAATCTAGGACTCTGATTGTAAGGATTGGTTCCTAGGCGAATCAGCGCTACCCAGAGGATAAAATCCCCACCAAGGCGCGCATGCTACTGGCCGCCGGCCTACAGCAGATTTTCATCCATCGCCTGCAGACGGGCGGTCTGGAAGCCAAGCCCCGGCCCCTGAAGGCTCCATGTATTAGCGTAACCTCTTCGAACGTGGAATATTCCACTGTGAATGAACCGTTCGGCCGGCGTTGTCGCTAGAGGAAAGAACTGGCGGCTGTTGGCCTCCACGCCCTTGATGGTATACAAGCGCGCCGCCAAGCCGACCGAGTGAAACAGTGCCAGACTCGGGTTGGTCAGGTCCTGCACGGCATAGGGGATCCCCAGATGGCGGGCCTTGGCGGCCATGACCAGCGTCGAAGACTGGCACTTACAGGCCTTGAGCGCCACGCCACTCCAGCCCTGGGTAATCGCCAGATCGAAGCTTTCCAGGTCCGTGAGGCTTTCGTCCACGAGCACAGGCTTGATGGCGGCCAGCTCCCTCAGGTTGTGGGCCTCCGCTGCCAAGTCGCGGCCAGTGGGCTGCTCAATATACAGAATGCGATCGAAGCACTCAGGGCTTTGCTTGCGCACCCGCGCGAGCAGATCGACGACGTAATCTGGGCTGTCACATTGCTCGTTGGTGTCGGCCGTCATGAACATCTCGGCAAGGCCGAGCCGATCGAGAGCCTCCCGCCCCACGCGATACACCCCTAGGCACCGGTCCACATCCCAGTCCAGATCGTTCCCGCACAGTTTCACCTTGAGGCAGAATACCCCATCACGCGCGATATAATCCTGCAGACAATTGGGCATGCCGTCATCGGGGTCCGTATTGTCCAGCTCGCCGCGAGTGAGCTTATCCAGGCCACCTACGAGGTGAAACACCTCAATCTCCTGCTTATACTCGGCTCGCAGGTAGTCGGCGATGTACCTGTCCTTGAACTCGTTGCCCAGGAGGTGGCTCAGATCCCCCATGAACTCCGGACCATAGGCCTTGTACACGTCGACGCCATTGGCAACGCCAAAGGCATCATGCAGCGCGGCGTCGACCGGCGACGCGCATACCAGCGCTCCAAGGAAGGGCTGAGGCTCGGGCGTACCCACCTCACGGCTGACCTCGTCGCTGAGCCTGTGCAGCTCGTCCTCCAAGCTCCAGAACACGTCCACCGGATGCGCGGGCTCGCCGTAGTCCGCGACCAGGCGGGCATAGCCCTCTACGGTACGCTGCATCACCTGCTGCTTCACCGAGTGCTCGATCGACGCAGTAGGCCAAGACCAGAAGTCGGCAAGGAACATGGCGCCCCACCCTTCGCCGACAGCCCCGGCGCGTGTCTCGACGACTACGCGGACCTTGCACAGCGCTACTTGATCCATCACCACCGCGCCAAACTTCAGCGGGAAACGGGCCTTCTGTGGCTCGTAAATAAGCTCTATCTCCTTGACAAGAATGTCACTGTTCATGTTTTCCCCTCCATGGGTGGGCCTGAGAGGCGGACTACCGCCTGACCGCCCTATTGCCTTCTGCTGCTGCATCGACCCGTCGAGCCTCCGCTGGACCGGCGGGTCGTGCCGAGTATTCTCCCTGTGATCCTTCGCTTCGCGCTCTATCTATCTGTTTCTCAGTGAGGCGAGATGTGTCCGCAGGCGCTCGCCCTCGGAACGTTGAATTTCCTGGGCGGCATCGGCCACGGTCTCCCAAACCTCTGGCGCAACCACCACAACACCCAATTCATCGCCGAAGACGATGTCGCCCGGGCGCACTCTAACCCTTCCGACAGTCACAGGGATCTGCGTTGCGCCTGTGCCGTGCCAGGGCGCGACGCCGGGCACTACCGCACGCGCGAAGAGAGGGAAGCCAATCTCTTGCACGCCGGCCATGTCTCGCACAGCGCCGTCCACCACTGCCCCCACCAGCCCGCGCCTCGCGGCCTCGGCGCTGAGGAGCTCTCCCCAGACGATGGCGTCCGTGCGACCTCTCGCGTCCACCACCAGGACACTTCCGTGCGGCATTGCGTCCCAGCTGGCTGACCAGACACCCTGCCCTGGAATAAGTCTGACAGTGTAAGCTGACGCTAGGATTCGTGCACCGTCCCAGACAGGCTTGATCCCTGCGTCCATGTACCGCGGCGGGCATCCCTGCCTGCGGGCGGCGTCGGCGATAGCCGCGCTGTCGAGCTTACCGAGCCAAGCCTTCCATTCTTCGTCAGCCACGGGCCTCAACCTCGCAAAGGGCTTTCCCTGTCGGCAAGTTCCGGCGAGCAGGTTCGCGACCGATCGCGGAGAAGGGCCAGCCAGCATGGAACACCCCCCTACAAAGCTACGAGGTGCCGGATTGACCGACGAGAACAGCGGTGCGGATCAGGTGTCAGTTCGCGAATACTGGCCCGCAGACGCAGTGAACCTACACCAAGTCCGCAACACCCTATTCCCGCCGCTTACGCTGGACCAGTGGCTGGCGACAAGGACCAACTCCACAGTCTCTCTCGCTTACCTCAGCGGAGAACCAGCAAGTGCTATTCTCTTTGACGTGAGCGATTTCCTTGTCGTCCCTAGTAGGGTGGTCAGGGGGGCGCAGGAGAACGCCGTCGAGGGGGCCGAAGACCTGCGCGGCGGCGACGAGACCGTGGGCGCGCTGATTCACGCCCTATCCTGCTGCTCTCCCGGGTGTGCGGTCACATCGGTTGCATCCAA
The DNA here is from genome assembly GCA_029777735.1 of Armatimonadota bacterium. GTDB lineage: Bacteria > Armatimonadota > Zipacnadia > Zipacnadales > FEN-943 > JAKORR01. The sequence goes on from JAKORR010000398.1 coordinate 5,118, forward strand.
GGCCAATCTGCACCGGGCACAGGCTAACGGGCCCGTTGCACAGACGCCGGTGACTCGACGCTGTCCAGGCTGCCACTGCCCCGGCTTTGAGCAAACTGTCAGGAGGTAAGCACATGCCCTTCGATCTGCTTCTTCGGCGCGCACGCATCTATGACGGCTCAGGAGCACAGCCCTTCCTCGGCGATGTGGGAGTTGAAGGCGACCGCATTGCGGCCGTGGGCCTGATGCCCAACACCGAGGCCCGGCTATTCATCGATTGTCAAGGCCTGGCCCTTGCGCCAGGCTTCATCGATCCGCACAACCACGCCCACAACGAGGCCGAGGGTGGTATCCTCAACATACCCCAGGCGGACAACATGCTGCGCCAAGGCGTCACCACTCTCGTCGCCGGCAACTGCGGCGGCTCGCCCTGGCCGATTGGTGAGCACCTCGATGCCGTCTCCCGTCTGGGCATTAAGCAGAACTACGCCCTTCTGGTAGGACATGGGACTCTCCGCGCCCAATGCGTTACCGAGCACAACCGGCCTGCCACTACCGACGAAATTGCCCAGATGCGTAACCTCGCGCTTCGGGCGATGGACGAGGGCGTCTTCGGCATGTCTACAGGCTACTTCCCGAGCTGGGTCACCACAGACGAGATTGTGCAGGTCTCTGAAGTCATCGCCTCCCGTGGCGGCATTTATACCAGCCACATACGCAACGAGAGTGCCGGAGTCCTCGAGGCTGTGGGCGAGGCCCTTGAGATAGGCCGCCGAGCCGGCCTTCCTGTGCTCATCTCGCACATCAAGACCTGGGGCGCCCTAGCCTGGGATAAGAAGGACCAGATTCTTGGCCTGCTGGAAGCAGCCGACGATGTCGAAGTGCACGGCGACAGGTATCCCTACACAGCTTGCTTTACGGGCGTGTCGGCTCTCATACCTTCTGGCGTGGTGGAGGAGGCAAGCCGTCGTGGCGGCTTGGCTTCGCTACGCGACCCAGATTGGCAGTTGGAGGTCCTGCCGGCCATTCGCGAGCACATTGAGACTGCCGGGGGCCCTGAGAATGTCTTCTTCGCGCCGCTGGAGCCGAGCCCGGATCTCGATGGCAAAACGCTCGCAGAGGTGGCCGAGGCCCACGGCGCCAGCCCCGAGAAGACGGTCATTGCCCTGGCCCTTCGCGGGGGCGTGTCCTGCATCATCCACGCCATGCGCGAGGACAACCTACGCGACTTCCTGGCCCACCGGCTGGTCATGTTCGGCTCCGACGGGCATCTGCGCCGGCCAGGGCACGGCCAGTGCCATCCGCGCAACTACGGCACCTTCCCGCGGGCCATCGGGCGCTACGGACGCGACGGGCGTCTCTTCGACATGCCCACTGCAATCCGCAAGGCCACTGGCATGGCCGCCGACAAGCTGCGATTGGCAGGCCGAGGCTACGTACGCCAGGGCTACTTCGCCGACCTGGTTATCTTCGACGAAGAGGGTCTGCTCGATACCGCTACCTTCAAGCAGCCGCACCAGTACCCTCGGGGAGTGAAATACGTCGTGCTCAACGGCCATCTAGCTGTGGACAACGAGCGTACGCTGCCCGGGTGCTATGGGCGCGTACTCCGGCGAGGAGAATAGAGAAGACTGACACCCTCCTCGTGGGACTTGGCCTTTGCTTCTTCTCTTGTGCTGGGGGCGCAGGATAGAAATCAAATCCAGGTTACTCGGGTTGCCCCATTCTACCCAAGCGTGCCGACACCCAGCGCCGAGCCCTGCCTGCGCGGTTTTGCACAACGCTAACGCCTGGGCTTCATCTGCGCCGCGGTACTTCCAGGCGTCAACTGTTGCGTACTGTGGTATCCTAATCTGTAATCACTATGACATTGTAAGCTTTCGGCGAAGGACGGAGAGTAGGCCTGATTCGCAATATACTCGTGCCTATCTGCCCAAGTCCAACCACTGACGTGGCTCTGGAACAGGCGTTGGACCTTGCGGAACGGGTGGATGCCCGACTGCTCCTGGCGGTTTCGGCGCCTCTCGACCGCGAGGATACGATCGGGGACCTGCCCGGCATGGAGCCCGACCCGGTCGAGCGCGCCGTGTCCGACGCTTCTTTGTGGCGCGTGGCCCCCGATATATCAGCTGAGCTACCTGAGCACGCCGCCAGTGCCGCTGTGGTGTGTGAGCGCGAGCAAGTGCCGTGTCGGGTGTTCGTGGTGCATGGCAACGTGCTCTTACGCTTGCGGGCTCTCTCGCGGCTGGCCGACCTGCTGGTGTCCTGCTGCCCCGGCCCCATGAAGGGGCTGTCGCTGCGCGATGGGGTCAGGCTGGCCATGACCGCTTCGTGCCCGTGCCTTTTCACTGCTACCGAACCAGTGGCGGTGCGCAAGCTGAGCGCGCTCTACGATGGTACGCCCGAGGGAGCGCGTTCATTGAGGTATGCGGCGGCCCTGTGCGACGCTCTGAACTTGCGCATCGCGGTGACAGCGATCGGTCCCAGCCGTCATCTGCTACACCAGCGTATGGAGGAAGCCCACGTGATAGTCGTCGGCTACCACCTGGAGCACTCCGTGGACGGGCTCCTGGGGCTGCGCCCGAGTGAATTTCCGACCATCGCCCAGGACGAGGCTGCAGACATCGTGGCCGGGCCTCGGTCGAGAGGTCTACTCCTCGCGGCCCTCCGAACCCCGTCTCTACTCTCACTCACCGGCTACTAAAGCAAACCTGCGTCCGACACGCCGCTGGGTCCACGGCGCCAGTGAAGCTTGGTGGGGGGAATGCACATGAGCACACGCTGGCATCTTCTTGCCGTGCTTCCCGTTCTCGTTGTCCTGGCCCTGCTGGGCACGGTTCAGGGCGTTCTCAGCCAACTTAATGCCTTCGACCCACCGCCGCTGCGCACAGACCTGCTGCAGGACTATACCGAGACTGCCGACGTCAAGCGCCTCAGCGACACTCTAGTGACCGTGGACGGCCTGCCCGTCGTGATCTGCAGCGGTAGCCCCCGCCAGATGGGCCGTCAATACGGCCGGGCCATGGCCAATCGCATCCGCGCCGGCCTCGAGGCCTACCTCGAGGGCCAGGTCGAACGGAAATGGGGCTATCCCGTCGACTACCAGCGCCAATGTGCCGCGAGCATGGCCAAGCATATCCCCGCCGAGTACGTCGAGGAGATGAAGGGCGTCGCGGAAGGGTCTGGTGTAGACTACGACGCTGTGCTTCGCATGCACACCCACGCCGACATGGTCCACTACGGCAAGAGCTGGGGGCGACCGGACGCCGCGCCGGGCAAGGAGTGCTCGAACTTCGCCGTCTGGGGGCGCTGGACGCCTGGCGGCAACCTAATCCACGGCCGCAACCTGGACTGGACGACCGGATCAGGCATTCAGCGACAGGCCTGCGTATACGTAGGCCTACCTCAGAAAGGTACGCCCTTCGCCCTGGTCACCTATGCTGGCTGCGTGGGTGCTGTCACGGGCATGAACGCTGCGGGTCTCACCTTCGGCGAGATGACATCCTCCAGCTCCGAGGAGACCTTGGACGGGCTGCCGCTCTTCTTTATCTGCCGCCAACTGCTACAGTACTGCACGACCATCGAGCAGGCCGAGAGCCTGGCCTCGCAGTACCCGGCGACCACAGGTTGGAACTTCGTTGTAGCCGACGGGAAGGTCCCGACGGCGCGCGCCTTCGAGGTTGACGCTGACGAAGTGATCGTCTTCAAGCCCGATGATCCCGCTGAGAACGACCCGCCGATTCACTGGCCTATGCCCGACTGTGTCCGCCGCACCAACCACTACTTGAGCCGTGAGATGCAGCCCAAGCAAGCCGAGCGTGTGGGCCTTCCGATCGAAGTGGGCCGTTTGGCCCTTCGCAGCCTGGACACCTGGCAGCGCTATGCGGCCCTCAGCCACTGGATCAAGACAAATCCAGGTCGCATCGATGCCCGCTTGGCCCGGGCGCTGTTGCAGACCGAGCCCGTGGGCGGTAATGGCAATCTGCACAGTGTGATCTTCGAGCCCTCACGCAATCGGATGTGGGTAGCCAACGCCTCGTGGCGCAGCGGGAAGTCCGATCCGGCCTGGAAGCGGCACTATGTCTTCATCGACCTCGCACGCTTCTGGCGGTCCCGAGCCTCGCCGTAACCCACAGCTCAGCGACCGCGTGACCGGGCCGTATAGGGGCTGCCTCGGGCCGGCGGTCCGTAAGGGATCCGCGGCTTTGGCCTCTTTCTTGGTCTTCCCCACCGGGGGCCGCAGCTCCAGCGGCTCGAGGTGCTCCGCAATGATCGCCCTTCCGTGCCGCCTCTCCAGTCGCCCCCTTACAAGCAAAGAGCCCTTAAGCGAAGAGCACCGGCCTGTGCTTGGGACAGATATTCTATCGTCGCGGTCCGATAGCTCCGTCTCGTCTCCCGGGGTGAAAACTCATCGTCATTCTGCCGGTTGGGGTCAGTGGATGATAGGTCTGATTACCACGTCTGCCTTACCACCGGCCTTGCCGCCTGCACGTGGAGAAGTTCCTCCGCCATCAATACCCAGCCGGCATAGCTGGAAGATAGCTAGGAAAGGGAGCACACCTTCGCCTGACCGGGCAACTACCGCCGCTTGGTAGCGTACTACGAACGCAAGCCGAGGATCTACAGAGAGC
>JAKORR010000399.1 GCA_029777735.1 Armatimonadota bacterium
CCCCTAATCCCCTCCGGGGGATTGAAACTGCTGTCTGGACGTCTAGCTGTCTAGACGTCTGGGTCCGAAAACCCCTAATCCCCTCCGGGGGATTGAAACTTCTGCGATCACGACTTCGGTGGCTACTGGGCTATCGAAGTTGTCCGAAAACCCCTAATCCCCTCCGGGGGATTGAAACCAAACCACTCCCACTCGCCTCCCTACAAGGAATACCGTCCGAAAACCCCTAATCCCCTCCGGGGGATTGAAGCGTATACTGCGGTGTATACTGCAGTATAGGCAGAATTGTATACAAGCGTGTATACAGATATGCATACTAAACTGTCGTCTCGGCTCGTTTCGCGTTCTTAGGCTTGGCAGCATGGAGGCTCCGTGGGGGACTTCCTCGGCCGAGTCATCTCTCCGCAGGCACGCCGCCCTTCGCCCTGGGAGGCTGATGTTTGCCCCTGTATCCTCGCCGCCTGCAGGAAAAACCTCAGGCACTGTCGAACAAGGTTCTTGTCATGACCGAGAAGCACAGTGTAGAAGAGGTGCCGTCCTGGCAACGGCTGCGGCGTGCAGCTGCGCGCCGCGCAGCACGCGGCGGGCTCGAGGAAGCCGCACAGTTACTGAGGACTGCCGCTGCCGAGGCCTGTGCCCAGCGCGAGGAGGACGTGGCAGCGCTGCTTGAGTGCGAGGCCCTGGCGGCCGCGGGCGACCTAGCCGCTGCTCTGTGGGGGCTGGAGCAGCTCTGGCAACGTCGTCCAGGGGACCTCGCAGTGCTACACCGGCTTTGCTCCGCTCGCCGCGCTCTTGCCCAAGGCGACTGGCGGCCTGGGCCGTGCGCGGTGCACGTCGTCGCCCGGTGTGGGGTCTATCGAGAACTTGCGGCTCAACTCCCCGAGTCCACCGACATCGTGCTTGAGATTGGCTGTGCCCAGGGGTATGCTACGCAAATACTCGCCAGCGTAGCGTATCTGGTTGTGGCGATGGATAAGTCCCAAGAGATGATCGACGCAGCCCGCGAGCGTCTGGCGGGTTTCGACAATGTCAGACTACTCTGTTGTGATGCGTCGGATCCAACGTGGCCAGGGGTGCACGTAGGTCGCGCCGATCTGGTGTTCCTGGATGTGGCTGGGTCGGCGCCCCTGTGGCAGGCTCTGGCGATGACGCGAGACTACCGCGATCTTTACCTGCCCAGGGCCGTGGTGGTGCGAAACGTAGAGCTTGCCGACCTGATCGGTGCGGTAGCTTCTTGGGACGGAGGACCTGAGGGAGAATGGCGCAAGCCACCGATTCCTCACTTGACCTGGCCGTGGTGCGGCAGTGGCGAGCGCTGAACCTCGGCTGGGTCGCAGGGACAGTGACAGTCCTTGTCCTGTCGCGCCTTCTGACACCGAACCCTACTGGCTGGGGCACGCATACCGAGATCCTCCCGTTGCCTTGTGTTTGGCATGTTTTGACTGGTTTGCCCTGTCCGGGCTGCGGTTTGACCACCGCCTTCGCGTGGATGGCTCGCGGCGACGGGGCAGCGGCTTGGCGTTGCAATCCCCTGGGGCCTCCGGCCTATGTGTTGACGTGGGTCTTGCTCGTGTGGTCGCTTGTCGCCGCGGGTCTGGGGGCCAAGGGGCCGTCTCACTTTCTGGCAAGCCCGAGAATCTTGGCGGGGGTGTTTTCGGTCTATCTGGGCCTAGGGCTATTCAGGATGGGGGCCGTGCTGCTAAACTGCTAAGGGGGCTAACGCCGGGGGGGCTAACGCCTCAGCCTGGCATCCTAAAGGTTCCATAAAAGTCGTCTTGGCAGGAGGAGCAAAGTGGATAGCCAGATACCCGAGCCGATGGGCAGTTTAGGGCGTGTCCTTGTAGACCCCACCGTCGATTACAGGCCCGTGATCTTCTGGATATGGAACGGCGACATGAGCGAGGAGCGCATTTGCTTCCAGCTAGAAGACATCGCGGACCGGGGCTTTGGGGGCGTCGTTCTACACCCGATGGGGGAGAGGTTTCGCCTCAACGACTTTCTCCGAGGCATGTCGCCGCCGTACCTATCGGAAGCCTTCTTCGATCTTGTCAAGGCCGCCGTGAGACACGCCTCCTCCCTGGGGATGCGGGTGTGGTTGTACGATGAGGGTGGGTGGCCCAGCGGCAGTGCCCAGGGCCTCGTTGTTGACGGGCACCCTGAACTGCGCGCCCGAGTGCTAAGGTGTCGTCGGGTCGATCCCTTCGAGCTTGGCGCCTGTCGGGAGGGCGTCATTGCCCTCTGTGCAATCACCGGCGCGGGCACGGTTACGGTCGCGAAATCGCCTTCCAGTCTTCCCCCGGACACCCAGCACCTATTGTCCTTCGAAGAACAAGTTGCCGGCGACGGTTACCCAGACCTAATGAACCCCAAGGCTGTCGATCGCTTCATCGAGCTCACCCATGAGCGATATGCTTTGGCCGTGGGGCAGTACTTTGGGACAGTCATACCGGGCATGTTCACCGACGAGCCGCGTGTCAGAGGCACGATCGCCGGGACTGAGGCACCCTGGAGCCCTGCGCTTGCTTCCCGGCTTGGAGCCACGAGCTGCCCTGACTGGCGTCTCTGGCTGCCGGCTCTGTTCGGCCCGGAAGCCCTGGGGTTCGATCCCTTTGCCGTGCTCGGCGAGGCGGCGGTTGTTGAGGCGCGGTGCGGGTACTGTCAGGCTGTTGCTGCCCAGTTTCAGGAAAGCTACTGGCTTAGACTGAATCATTGGTGCGAGGAGCATGACCTGATCCACACAGGCCACGTGGGCGGGGAGGATAACCTGCCCGACCACGTTGGTGGAGGCTTTTTCCATTGGTTTCGCACGGCTGGATGCCTCCACGCGCCGGGGGTAGACGTCATCTGGCGCCAGTTAGCGCAAGGACAGCGCAACTTCAGCTTTCCCCAGTTTGCTGCCTCGGCACTTCACACCAGGCCAGAAGGAGCAGGACCTCCTGCTGATCCCACACGCCAAGGCCTTACAGTGTCGGAGAGCTACGCGGTCTACGGCTACGGCGCCACCTTTCAGCAGTACGCCTGGGTTGCGAACTTTCAGGCCGTGCGAGGTGTGAACCGCGTTTGGCCCATGGCTTACTACAGCTCGACTTCGGAGGGGCAGGCTTACGGTACGATGTCGCACCTGGGTCCTGGCAACCCCCTATGGCCCCATTGGCGTGCCTTCAGTAGTTATCTTGCCCGCCTTGGTGTGGTGATCTCGCACACAGGCCATGCTTGCGACCTGGCTGTCTACTACCCGATCGAGGCTGAGTGGGCGTACCGGGGGCGTGACGAGGCTGCCCAGGCGTGGGAGTCTTTCCGGAGTTGCTGCGAGTGTCTCCACGAGGTGCAGATGCCCTTCGACGTGCTGGACAACGCGACTCTTGCAGCTTCCAGCGCCGGCGAGGGTTTTCTCGAAAC
>JAKORR010000400.1 GCA_029777735.1 Armatimonadota bacterium
ACGGCCCGGACTCAGCCAACGGCGTTCAGTAGAAGTGCACCAGAGGAGAGTCCGCTAGGCCTTGGCGTTACAACGTTCCGCAGTGCCGACGCCGATGCTTCCTCACCTTGCCCAGCAGCCATCCCAGCGTCGTCCAGCGACCCAACTCGTCCGGTGACTGCAGTGACATGAGGGCGACGAGCTGTCGCCGGGCCAGCAGCACATTCCACGCCCCAACCACAATCGTCGGCGCTATTCTTCGAAGGGCGCTCAGAGTCCAATACGAGCGATGGATCTCTAGCGGGTTGTCGTAGCATGCGCCCTGGCTATAGAACCTGCGCGGGGTACTGACGAGCACGAACCTGCTTGCCCTGAGGGCTTCGCCCAGCGCTTGTGTTCCCACCTCGAACTCGAAGTGCTCCAGCACATCGATAAGCAGTGCTAAATCGTAAGCCCTGTCGGGCATGCCCTGGAGGATATCCAACGCATCCCCAATGTACACGTGATCGTATATGTGGCGTTGCAGGTCCCCTACATAGGGCCCATGGCCCTCGATGCCGTCGATGGTCGTCCGCCACGGCGGGGCACAGCGGTTGCCCTTCTCCAGCGATCCCCACATTTCCAGGTACTCGCGGCACAACAGACCGTACTTGCCGAAACCAAAGCCCACATCCAGCACCCGATCGGGCTGAAGTTCACACGCAATTTTGATGACGAGCGGAATCTGGCTCGACGTGCTCGTCGGCATCGATCACCCTTTCCCCAGGGACACCACGGTGCCAGTGTAAGAACTACACTGCCTGTGCTACGATCGCGCACCACGGTTACCCACGCCGGACTGCCCCCGTTTAACCCTCAAACCCTAGTCTGCGCCGGACTAGCGGCACGAGACCGCCAGCCGCGAGCAGCTCCCCGGCAATGCCCGTCAGCGGCGCAAACCGCCACTCTTGGGAACTTGTGACATCGCGCAGAATGCCCGCCTCCAGATCTATCTCGACCTCTGTACCCTCCTGCAGTGCCTTGGCCGCCTCCGGGCACTCCACTATGGGCAGCCCGATGTTCAGGGCGTTGCGGTAGAAGATGCGCGCAAAACTGGCGGCGATCACGCAGGACACGCCTGCGCCCTTAATGGCCAGCGGCGCGTGCTCGCGCGAGCTACCACACCCGAAATTACGCCCGGCCACAATCACATCGCCCGGCTGAACCTTGCCCACGAAGCCGGGATCTAGGTCCTCCAGGCAGTGTGCCGCCAGCGCTCTTTCGTCGCTGGTCACCAGATAGCGCGCGGGTATGATGACGTCTGTATCAACATGGTCGCCATATTTGTGCACACGGCCTCGTAGTATCTTCACGGTCATCCTCTCCCTTGGGCTTAGGATCATAACTCGTCTGGACCGCCGATACAGCCCAGTACGGCACTCGCAGCGGCGACGTAGGGGCTCGCCAGGTACACTTCGCTCCCCGTGTGCCCCATGCGACCTACGAAGTTGCGATTCGTCGTGGCTACGGCCCTCTCGCCCTCGGCTAGGATGCCCATGTGGCCGCCCAGACACGGCCCGCACGTTGATGGCCCCACAACACAGCCCGCTTCCAGAAAGACTTCAATCAGGCC
>JAKORR010000401.1 GCA_029777735.1 Armatimonadota bacterium
AATAGCCTGTCGTAGAAGGACCCCTTCATCATGATCATCCTGAATGTCTCCGACCACTCAAGCCCGCGAGCCACGCCCCAGAGTCTTGGGCCGCGGCACCTTCGCCTACTGTCCGGCCGGGCCTTCACCCATTGGCCACAGCAAGCCGCAACGCCAGGACCTGCGTCCTCAGGCAGTCCGCGAGGGCCTCAGATACCGCTCACCGGCAGGCCGCCGCTCCCGTTGCACCGAGGCCTGTAACCGGGCGGGAAGCGGTCATCCACCTTGCCACCCTCCTGGAAGAGCTGCCAGGCGTCGGGTGTGTCGGGCACCTCCCGCCGCGGAAAGGCTTTCCACCCGTCCCCGTCGAGCGGATCCTCATAGCCGTCTGCCCGGAAACGATTCACAAGCGCCGCGCGCCTTTCCGTCAGTAGGGCCTCATAGGCTGTGTTGCCCGCCAGATTACCCTCGTCGAGCCTGCCCGGAAGCCGCCGCAGTAACCACTCCTTGCCGTCCGCCACTGAGTAAACGTACTTCCACTCGCGCGTTATGAGGCCGTAGAGCCCCGCTCCCCCGTCTTGGTACTGGCACAGTATCCCGTCGCGCTCGCAGTCACCAGCCGCAAGCCCTCCCAGGTCCATGCCCGCGTGCTCCGGGCCGTGCGAAAGCCCCGCCACGGCCAGGCAAGTGGGCAACACGTCCACGAGACTCGCGGGCTCGTCACAGACCTCGCCAGGCGCGAAGGCCTCAGGGTACCGCGCCACCAGCGGCACCCGCGCCGCCGAATCCCATATCGACCGCTTGCCGAAGCTCCCATAGTCGCCCAGCAGCTCGCCGTGGTCCGACGTGAACAGGACCAGTGTGTTGTTGAGCGCCCCCTCCTCGCGCAGGTGACCCAGGATCCGACCGACATTGTGATCCACGAAGGAGATACAGGCATAGTACTGGGCCCGCATCAGGCGAATCAGGTTCCAGTCAAGGCCCTGGTCCCGGTACTTGTAGCGGTTCTGCAAGCGATTCCAGAAGGTCAGCAAGTCCTCCCAGCCAGGCGGTAGGAAGGGCATAGGCATCTCAACGGGCTTGTAGAGGCGATTCCAAGGCACAGGGGACTCGAAGGGCGGGTGAGGTTTAGTGAAGCTCGTCCACAGGAAGAAGGGTCGCGAGCGGTCGCGGCCAGCCAGGAATTCCAGCGACCTGTCGCCGATCCAGCGCGTGTGGTGAAGCCGCTCGGGCACCTGCGAGGGTTGGGGGATATAGTACATTTCGCTGCGTACCCCGTAGCAATCCACAATGTGCTCGAAGCCCTCGGCGCGCAGAAAGTCGCAGTAGTCGTCTTGAGGCCTCATACCTCCCTCTTCGCTGTATACACGGCTCTCAAGGCCCCACAGCTTGTGGCTATCCGGGCCGAAGTGCATCTTGCCGATACCGCAGGTCTGGTACCCTGCGCCTTGGAGCAGCTCCATCAGCGACGTTCGTTCCTGCGGCATAGGCGTGTTCCCCGTGCAGCCCGTTTGGTGCGCGTACTGGCCTAGCAGCAGGCTGCATCGCGACGCCATGCAGACCGGCGAGGGGCAGTAAGCAGACGTGAAGCTCGTGCCCTCGGCGACGAGACTGTCGAGCGCTGGGGTCTGGATGTAGGGGTTACCCAGGGCTGCGATAGTGTCGAAGCGCTGTTGATCGGTGAAGAGGAGCAGGATGTTGGGGCGCGTGGGCATCGACGGAATCACCTCGGGAGGGAATGTGTGAGTTGTCTTCAACCGGGGAGCAGGACGCGTCAAGCGCAAGGGATCGCACCGGGCAAAGCGACCACTACGCACAACCGCTTCACAACCCCGACAGGTTCTCCCTTCGCGCTCATCAGCCAGCCCTCCAATGCCAAGGTTTTCGTGAACGGGCTACAAGACCGCGACTCTGGCCGAGGTCGCGCTTTCCTTCGTCCCTGTCGAAAGGCGCAAGTACGTCGTAACCTTCGCCCTGCCGGGCTACGACAAGTGACAGAATGGGGCCATGGCGGCCGCCGAGTGCCACGAGGTGAACGCCACGTTCATAAAGCCCCCAGCACAGTCATCTGCGACTCGAACCACCCCTTGGAGACCAGCGCCCTTCCACCGGCCGTGCTGATCGCTCTGGCGCACAACTGCTTAAGCGAAAAGGAACCTCTCCCAGCGAGGCGGGAGGTCCCCGCGTTGGCTCAAGGTAGCGCCATCGGCTAGGCCCAGCCGCTTCCTCAGAGGCCTCAGACCGCGTAGGCTCCGATGACCTTCTCGATGCCGTCGGCGATGAGCTTCATGTGCTCTAGCTCGTAGGTCGGGTGACAAGGCACAAAGAAACAACGCTCTTCCACCCACGCCGCATTGGGGCAGAAGACGTTAGCATAATCCACAGCCTCTGGGCGCACCCAGGGGGCATCGAAGGGGTAGTTGAGCGGCCCAAAACCATTGTGGTCACGGTAGCACTTTTCCTTGTACGACTGCGGCCACATGACCGGGCCATTGGGTATACCCTCGGCCGTCAGCGCCACACCAAATTGCTTGATGTCGCAGGCCAAGGCGTCGATGTCCAGTATGATCGGGAAGAGCCAGAAGCCGTTCTGGACGCGCTCGCCGTGCGTGGGCAGCTTAACGATCTGCGGAAGACCACTTAGCCGCTCGATGAGATACTCGCCGTTGCGCCGCCGGTTAGCCAGATTCCAACTGTCGATGATCTTCAGGGCCTCAAGCCCGATGGCCGACTGCATCTCGGTCAGGCGAAAGTTGTAGCCCAGGCTGTTGTGGATATACGGCTGCTTGGCCTCCAGTTCCAACAATTTCTTGCGTTGTTCGACGTCAT
>JAKORR010000402.1 GCA_029777735.1 Armatimonadota bacterium
CGAAAGCGATACTGGCCAGCGGGATCAGCGGTTTGCGCACGGTGGGTGAGGGCTCGGCGGAACTGGATCCGAACAAATCTCTGCAAGGGGTTGACCAAGTGCTGAAGTCCTTTGATGACCTGCGGGAGCTCAATCTCTGATGACCAACCTCCTTGTCGGCCTCGCCATCCTGCTGGGGATCGTGGGCACCATCGTCCCGATCCTGCCCGGCGCCCTGCTCGTGGCGGGCGCTGTTGTGGTCTGGGCCTTCCTCACAGGCGGTACTACGGCCTGGCTGGTGGCGATAGCGGCCGTGGGCATCATCGCCCTGGGACAGTTCCTGAAGTACCTGATTCCCGGCAAACAGCTCAAGGCGACCGGTGTGCCGAACTGGGTACTGTTCGTCGGTGCCCTCGTGGGCATCGTCGGGTTCTTCGTTGTACCCGTGATCGGTCTGATTCTCGGCTTCGTGTTGGGGGTGTTCCTGGCCGAGGCCGCTCGCCTGCGCACGTTCCAGGACGCTTGGCCGACGACGCTGCAGGCGATGAAGTCAGCTGGATGGTCGGTCCTGATCGAGTTTGGCTCCGCTGTTCTCGCGGCCTCCGTGTGGGTCGGAGGCCTCGTCGCGGTCTGACCCCTCTCGGGTCAGCGCAGTGCCCTTAGGTAAAGTTCGGCTTGCCTAATTCCGAGGGAGAACCGATGCGCCTACGATCCATGCTGCTGGGCCTTGCCACCGTGACGCTGGCCCTATCCGCCTGCTCAGGTGCGAACTCAGAGGACCTGAGCAGCGAAGAGGCTCTGGTCGTCTACTCCGGGCGCTCTGAAGAACTCGTCGGGCCCCTGATCCAACAGTTCGAGGAGATCGCGGGGACCCCAGTGGAGGTCCGGTACGGCGACACCGCAGAGCTGGCGGCTCAGTTGCTGGAGGAGGGTGAGAACACCCCGGCAGACGTCTTCTTCTCCCAGGACGCGGGCGCGCTGCAGGTGATGCAGGATGAGGGTCGTACGACGGCCCTGCCGCAGGACGTGATCAAGGCCGTCCCTGCGAAGTTCCGCAGCGCGGACGGCCAGTGGGTGGGAACCAGTGGTCGTGCCCGGGTCATGGTGTACAACACCGATCAGGTCCAGTCTTCGGCCTTGCCGAGCAGCGTGCAGGCACTGACGGACCCTGCCTGGCAGGGTGCGGTGGGCATCGCGCCGACCAATGCGGCTCTTCGCGTTTGGGTGTGGTCGTGTCGTAACGCAAGGCGGCTCGTGGCCTTGTTGAGGATGGGTGTGTCTAGTACGCAACCTTGGAAGGACCACGAGCCATGTACGAGTTTACGAGTGGGGCGGGCGGGCGTGCCCGTGATGCTGCGAGCCTGATTTTCAACCTGCCGGGTTACCGGGTGATCGAGGCGGTGGATCTGCCGTTGGGGGGCCGGCGGGTACGGGTGCAGA
>JAKORR010000403.1 GCA_029777735.1 Armatimonadota bacterium
ACCGCCTGCGCAAGGGCGACAAGGCGGTGAACCGCATCGAGGTCATCGAACTGCGCACCGACCCGCGCTACGGCAAGTTCTTCGAGCACAAGCCCGCCTCGGCCAAGGTGAAGATCACCCGCAAGCGCGGGCAGATACACGTGGAGATACAGGACTTCGTGTCGCCCACGATCATCGAGCGCCTGGCGCAGCAGTCCGGCGTGCTGAAGCCGCAGATCGAGGACTGGCGGGCGATGGTGGACTGCGTGATGATTGACCCGGCTTATAAGGGCGAGGTCTTCAACGTGGCGCTATCCGACGGTCCGGCGAAGAGGGACGACCTGGTATCGGGCACCTATACCCTACCTGCGCCGGATGGCGAGACTACGGTGGCGGTGAAGATCATAGACATGCTGGGCGAGGAAGTGCTGGTGACGGAACGTATCTAACAGATTCCTCCCACAGGTGTACCAATTCAACCTTCTGGGGGCAGACCCGGCGGCCGCGAATTAGAGTATTCGATCCCGGCAAGTGGTACTTCGGACTTGCGGCGGGTTATGGGCCCCACGGAGAGGGTAGGCGCGGGCGCAAAGCTGCGCGCCACAACCCACGCCAGGGTCAGGCCCGGCAGGCGGCGACAAAGGCTTCGAAAAGATCCCTCGCGTGCTCACGGGTCGCCGTCATGTGTTCGGGATGCCACTGAACCAGCACACACCACCGCGCGGAGGGCTTCTCCAGCGCCTCGATGACTCCGTCAGGCGCCCACGCCACCGCCCGGAGGCCTGACGCCACGTCCCTTACGGCCTGGTGGTGGAAGGAGTTTACCCACAACGACATCGCCCCGGCTATCGCCGCGAGCCTGCAGTCGGCATCGGCCAAATCGACCAGATGGCTTGGCTCTGTGGGGGGCGCTGTCTGCTTATGCGCGACCTGCTCACCGACTTCTGACGGAATATCCTGGACGAGCGTCCCGCCCGCGTAGACGTTGTAGGCCTGAATCCCCCGGCAGATGCCCAAGACCGGCAGGTTCGGGTGAGCCTCGGCATAGGCCACCACTGTGCGGTCCAAAGCGTCGCGGTAGGGATTCACCTTGCCCAGCTTTGGGGAGCGCCCGGCGCCGTAGCCTTCGGGCGCCACATCCGCGCCGCCGGTGATCAGCAAGCCCCGGGCCTGGGCCAGCAGCCCTTCCACTAGCTCCATCTCCCCCACGCAGGGCAGCACGAAGGGCAGCCCTCCGGCCTCCCACACTGCCTTCACGTAACTGGCGAGGGCAACGTGCTTGAGTCCCCAAGGGGCGTCCGGTGCGGGACTGAGCCAGGGGCCCAAGGGTGCCCTTGGGCCCGCACCAGCTTCATCCTCAGCCTCAGGGTAGCCCTCCAGTGTGGCCGTGATTGCGATAGGCGGACGGCTCATGCAGATTCCCTCCCGCGACCCGCTTGACTCGGCGCAAAGGCAACAAGCCACAGAATGCAGCATAGAACCAGCAGCGGCGCGTCGCCCCAACGATGGTAAGTGGACAGGAAGTGCAGAGGGTACACAAGCTCACACTGCACTCCCTGCTCTCCGATCTCCAGCACCCCCTGGGGACTACCGAAGGGGGTGATGACCATGGATTCACCCTCGGTGGCGACGCGTACAACGAAGCGGCGTGCCTCAACCGCGCGGAAAATTTCCACCCGCGAGTGCTGAGCCACCTCATAGGTTCCCCGCGCCCAATGATCGCTGGTGGTGATTACCAGAAACTCGGCCCCCAGCTTGCACAACTTGCGCGTATACTGCGGGAAGAAGGATTCGAAGCAGATGAGGGGGCCAAACTTCATCCCGCCGGCCTGCATGACCTTGTAGCCCTCGCCCGGGGCGTAGTCGAACGGACGGATGGGAAAGCGCTCCAGGAACCTGAGCTGCTTGCGCCAGGGCACGTACTCGCCGAAGAGCACGAGGTGGACCTTGCGATAGCGGTCCACGATCCGTCCGTGGGGATCGAAGAGGAACTGTGTGTTGTATATTTTCCCACCCGGGGCTGGCTCGGTCCCCCCCGCAAGCAGGTAGGAGGTCTTTTTGCGCGCTACCTCGGCTACGCGCGTGCGGTATTCCTCATTCAGCTCCAGGAAGGCCGGGATGGCTGTTTCGGGCCAGACCACCAGGTCGTTTCCGGTGGGAATCGTCTCGCTCAGGCGCAGATAGGCCTCGGCGGCCGCCCGGGTCTCTTCCTGGGAGGCTGTATGACCTAGGGGCACTGCGGCTTGGACGTAGGCGACGCTGAAGCCGGTGTGCTCAGGGAGACTGGCCACAAGCTTGCTCCCGGTGCGATAGATCCAGTTACCCCAGAAAAAGCAGGCGAAGAAGATTACGTAGCAGCCCAGCAGAGTACGAGCGGCCTTGCGCCGGAAGAGAGTCTCAAGCTCCACCTCTCGCACCGGGGCGACGGGCAGCCACGCTCCCGCAACCGTCGCCAGAGCCGCGCTTAGCAGGACCATGACGAAGGTTATCAGGTGCGAACCCCCGACACCGGCCAGTTGCAGCAGCGCGGGCTGAGACCACTGGCTCAGGTAGACATCGCCCAACGTGAAGGACACGGCCCCACGGTGAGCCCGCAGGTACTCGAATAACACCCATAGCGCTGCCAAGCCCGCCGAGCGCGCCAGCGGCCGCTCGACAGCATTAAGCTGCACCGCTAGATACCCCAAAGCAGTGATGAAGGCGGTTTCGAGGAGGACGACCAAAAGCCAGGGCGTGAGACCGAAGGCCGAGAGGTAGAACAGCAACGGACCATAGAAAAGGACCCCGAAAACGGCGCCCGTCAGCATGCCCCAGCGACCTGTCGAGCACTTGGCAAAGGCAAAGAACAGTAGAGGAAGTGCCACCCAGGCCAGGGATCCGATGTCCAACGGAGGGAAGGCGGCAAACATTACAAGCCCGGCGATGGCGGCCAGAGCCGGCGGCAACCACACAGCCCCGCGCTCTGAGGCTGCCCGGGCGTTACCCACGGACGACGAGGCCGCCTCCGCCATCATGGAACCTCACACCTGTCGCGGCAGGCGGTCCAAGAATGCCGCCATACGTTCCAAGGCTGTACGCAGATCAGACATACTCGTGGCATAACAGCAACGTACGTGGCCCTTACCGGACTCGCCGAAGGCCCTGCCGGGAATCACGGCTACCTTCTCCTCTTCCAACAGGGCTTCGGCAAACTCCTCGTCGTCCAGGCCGGTGGACTTGATGCTAGGGAAGGCGTAGAAGGCGCCCAGGGGCTCGAAGCACTCCAAGCCAATCGCCCGCAGCCCGTTCACCAGAAATCGCCGCCGCTGGTTATAGGCGTCAATCATCTCGTCGCGCTCATGTTGGCAGTGGTGCAGTGCTTCGATGGCGCCGAACTGGGCTAGGATCGAGGCACACAGCGCCGTGTAACTGTGGATCCGGTTCATGGCGCCAATGATCTCCTCGGGGCCGCACACATAGCCCAGGCGCCAACCTGTCATCGCGTAGGCCTTGGAGAAGCCGTTGAACAGCAGTGTCTGGCCCCTCATCCCGGGCAGCGACGCAAAGCAGGTATGCTGGCCCTCGTAGCGCAGATGCGCGTAGATCTCGTCGGAGAGCACCGCCAGTCCGTGGCGGGCAGCGAACTCCGCCACAGGCAGCAGGTCCTCGCGCGTCATGATAGCGCCCGTGGGGTTATTGGGATAGCCCAGAAGCACCGCCCGAGTCCTATCGGTCAGCGCCGCCTCCAGGGCCTCAGGGCGTAGCCTGAACTCCTCCTCGGCCCGTGTCTCCACCACCACTGGCACACCACCAGCCAGGCTCACTGTCGCCTTGTACGACACGTAGCACGGTTCGGCCACTAGAACCTCATCGCCAGGTTCAAGCAGGGCACGCGCCGCCAGGTCCAACCCTTCACTTACGCCGTTGGTGACCAGAATCTCGGTCTCCGGGTTATACTCCACGCCGAACTCTGTGCGTAAGTAATCGGCAATGGCGCTGCGCAGGGGCAACATGCCCAGGTTGCTCGTGTACGACGTGTAACCGCGCTGGAGGGCTTCAATGGCCGCGTCGCTTATACGCCAGGGAGTACTGAAGTCCGGTTCGCCCACACCGAGACTCACCACATCCTCCATCCCCGACACAAGGTCGAAGAACCTGCGGATGCCCGAGGGAGGCAGGGCGGCTATGTGACTGGCGACCCGAATTCTGCTGCCTCCGCTCATGGCGACACCGCCAACCTCTGAGGCCCGTCTCCACTGTCGATCATACGTCCCTCAAGCTTGTAGCCCTTGAGGACAAAGGACGTCGCCGTGCTCTGCACGCCTTGGATCGGCGCCAGCCGCTCGGCCACGAAGGACGCGATCTCCCTGAAGTCGTCGGCCTCGACAACCACTGTCAGGTCATGAGTGCCGGAGACCAGGTAGAGCGAGTGCACCTCGGGGAAACGCGCTATCCTGCGGGCCACTTCGTCGAAGCCAATGTTATGCTCCGGATGGGCTGATATGCTGATGAAGGCATACACTCGGTCGGGTCGCACCTTGGCCCAGTTCACGATGGCACCATAGCCCAGAATTGCGCCGCTCTCTTCGGCCTCGGCGATCAGCTTATTCACTTCATCCTCGGTGATGCCCAACCGCTGTGCAATTTCGTCAATTGGCACACGACAATCTTCCTCTAAGATGCGCAGCACTTTTTCCATCATCGCTCATCGCCTCGCTCAGGCTTCCTGGTTTCAACAGAGGGCGGATTCTGTCGCGGGCATTCGAACTCGATCCCCTGCTTTAGGCGTTCGAGGCACTCTTCACTGAAACAGGGCTCGATATGGACCGTCAAGTCCATGCCGGGCAAGGCCTCGGCCACGGCCTGTTGCAGGCGTTCGCTGATCTCGTGAGCTTCGCCTACGGTCAGCTTCTGGCACACATCAATGTGGACGTCTGCTTGCCGCCCGCGGCCGGCACGCCTCGTGCGCAGCCTATGGTGGGCCAGATAGCAGGCACCGCCACACTCGTCCAGCACCCGCTCTATGACCGCTCGCTCGGCTTCGGGCACCGCCGCATCCACCAGATCCTTGGCGGCGTTAGACACCAGCAGGAAGCCCTCCATCGCCACTACTGCAGCGACCAACAGGGCCAGCACTGTGTCTACGTGGTGAGGTGCCCCAAGATGGATCGCCAGCAGCCCTGCCAGAACGGCGGCGCTTGTCCACACGTCCGCCCTCAAGTGCACGCCATCGGCGTGGAGAGCCGGCGAGTTGTGCCGCTTGGCAACCTTTAACAGGTAAATCGACACCGCCGTATTGAGAAGCACGCCGCAGCCCATGACTATGGCACCGGGCATTGCAACAACGTGATCTGCTCCGGGGACCTGGAGTCGCGCGATGGCCTCCACGGCGATCCAGACCGCCGCAGCGAGCAGTATCAGACCCTCCACCGTAGCGGAGATGCTCTCATACTTGCCGTGGCCGAAGGGATGGCCTTTATCCGCGGGCTGCGAGGAAGCTTTGACGGCCCCGAAGGCGATCATAGCAGCCAACAGGTCGCTGCCGGAGTGGAGAGCTTCGCTCAAGACGCTCAGGGAGCCCGTCATCAGGCCAACGACAGTCTTGGCCACCACCAGCAGAGTGTTGGATACTATGGAAAAACTTGCTGCCCGCACGAGCGCGCGGGCAGTGGCAAGGTCGGTGCCCACGACGCACTACCTCGGTTTGCGGGGTTTGCGCTGTTGCTCTTTAGCCCGCTTCTTGGCCCGCCGTTCCCTTCGCGCCTGGCGCTTCTCCTCCTGAGCCACCTCGGCGGCCCGCCGCATGGTCTCTACGGCACTGGGCCTGGAACCGGCCGGCGCCTCCACCTCGCCGTTGCCCACTGTCACACCGTTGCCTGCCTCAGCGGCCGTCGTAGCCGCGGGGCGGGCCGCGGCATAGCTCGTAACCCCTGCCGTCTTGTGGGTCCAGCGGTCCCAGAGCACCACAAAGGGCGCCGCGATGAAGATCGAGGAGTAGGCGCCGAAGAAGATGCCTAGCAGCAGCGCCAGCGCAAAGCCCTGCATCACTGGCCCTGCTAGAAAGAACAAGGCCAACAGCGGGAAGAGGGTCGTCGCCGTGGTGTTGATCGAGCGCTGCATGGTCTCCAGCAAGCTGGCGTTGACCACCGGCCCGAGGGTAGCATGCCTGTGGCGACCGCGATTTTCTCGAATCCGGTCGAAAATGATAACCGAGTCGTTAATCGAGTAGCCCAACACCGTCAGGATGGCCGCGACGAACCAGCTATTTAGCTCCACATTGAAGAGAACCATAAAGCCTGTGAGCAACGCAAGGTCATGGAAGAGACCCAAGATGCCACCCAACGCAAAGCAGAATTCGTAGCGGATCGTGATGTAGACCAGGATCAACAACTGGCCGATAATCAAAGCTCGAAGGGCAGCGGCGCGAAGCTCGGCCCCGACTATGGGGCCTACGCTCTCGCGCCCTAAGGCCTCGATAGGGCCATGGGTGGTCCCATAGAGACTCTCGATGACCTGAAGAATGGCCTGATCCTGCTTAGCCGCCTCTTCGTCGTTGGCTACCTCACCCGTGCGAATCAGGATAGTGTTGCCGCCGGCCACCTGAATCGAGCTCTTCGCCAGTCGCGCGTCAATCTTCCCCAGAGCATCGCGGATCTTGCTGATGACCTGCACCTCGTCCGCGGCGGAGGCGGCCACCGGGTGGGAGAGTTGATAACGTACTATAGCGCCGCCGGTGAAGTCGATGCCATAGTTCAGGCCCCGCACAGCCCACAGGCCCATAAGCAAAACGATCAGCGTGCCCGATATCGCGTACCAGGTCCACGTCTTGCCGATGATATCCCAGTTTGAGCGCCTAAAAAAGTCCACGCAATTGCTCCTCCCTTAGCGGGTACTGACGCGGGTCTAGTGGCCCACCTCTGGCTTGGTTCGTTGGCCGGCGCTGGCCTTCGCCGTGGCAGGCGCGAGAGTCGAGACCATGCGGGTAGTGCTGAAGATATCGAGCAACCAACGTGTCACCGTGATGGCAGTGAACATAGAGCACAGAACGCCGATGGACAGCGTCACGGCGAAGGCCTTGATAGAACTACTGCCCAGGAAGTACAGAACGCCGCTGCCGATGAGGGTCGTGACATTGGAGTCGAGAATGGCGGCCCAAGCCCGCTGGAAGCCCGCTTGGACCGCACTTTGGGCACCCTTGCCGGCCCACAGCTCTTCCTTCATGCGCTCGAAGATCAGTACGTTTGCGTCCACGGCCATACCAATCGACACGATGACACCCGCGATACCGAACAGGGTCAGCGTCGTGTTGGCCATCACCATCACGGCTAAGATCAGCATGGAGTAGATAAGAAGGGCTACGTCGGCCAGAAGCCCAAGACGCCGGTACATGACCAGCATGAACAGCATTACGGCCAAGAGGCCGAGGATGCCCGCCTGAAGGCTGCGGACGACACTGTCCCGGCCAAGCGTTGGGCTCACCGTGCGGTTCTCGGCGACCTCCAAGGGCACGGGCAAGGCGCCGGCGTTCAGCAGAAGCTTCAGGTCTCGTGCTTCCTCTGTAGTGAAGTTCCCCTCGATGATGCCGGAGCCGGGGATGGCGTCGCGGATGGTGGGCGCCATCTGGCACTTGTCGTCGAGGACAATGGCCATGATTCGATTCACATTGGCTCGTGTGAAGTTGTAGAAGTCCCGCTTGCGTTGGGGCCGCATGTTGAAGTGGACAACCCAGTCGTTCTTCTGACCGGGCCCCACATCCGCGTTGCTCTCCAGGTCCCTGCCAGTGAACTCGACCTTGGACTCGGCCAATACTCGCTCCCAGCGCACCGTCTGGCCGGTGCTCTTGTCGCGCCACTCCTCGTAGTCGTTCGCCTCGGGATTGAGCGGTTCATAGCGGGCCGGCACAAGGACGAACTTGAGCATAGCCGTGCTCTTGAGAATGCGCAGCACGCGCTCTGGATCGCGTACACCGGGCAGTTCAACGATGATTCGGTCGTCACCCTGCTTCTGAATCACTGGCTCGCGTATCTCGCTCATCGCGTAAAGGCGGCGATCGATGATGTTCAGAACCTTCTCAGCCATGCCGGGCTCGAGGAACACGGATTCGGGTGTCTCAACCTTGATCTCGTCTTCCTTCAGCGCCGGGTACATGGCGCGCAGGGCCGAGAGGATGGCGTTCTGCTGGCGCTTGAGCGCCTTGTCGTTCTCCGGATGGGTTTCTATCGATATTATGTTGGGCGCCACTACATCCACGACTGCCTCGGACGCGGGCACACCTTCTTCCGCCAGGGCCCGTAGGATGCGCTTGGAGAGGGTCTCGCGCGTCTGGGTCGGCTTCCAACCAGGGGCCATTGCGGCGCGCGCTTGCTCCGCTTGGGGCGTAATCCAAGGCTTGTTCTCAGGCGATAGGATCTGGGTGCGCGCGTAGGGCAGACACCGCAGGACAACGTGGGCGCCGCCCTGCAGGTCCAGGCCGAGGTTGATGCGCGGAACCGGCTTGTAGATCGCCACGCTGTTGCCGAGCTTCCAGAGAGGCTGGCGCATACCCTCGGCGCCCGGTGGCAGACTAACGTCCACGAGTTTGCTTTGGTACTTCTTGGTGAGGGCCTTCGTTATGTTCTCGCGGTCGCGCTGCGCCTGCTGCTGATCCAGGGCCAGCGTGGAGATCTCCACCTCGTGCTCGTTTACCACTATTATCTGATCCAACTCGTCTGCGGACATGCCGCCCGCAAGCAGCGCGGCCTTTATTTCTTCCACCGCCTGCTCCTGGGTCCTATCCGGCCCAACAAGGGGCTCAGCGAATCGGGCTCTAAAGGTGCTGAAGACCTCCAGAGGTGGTCGGCCGATAGGCTGGAAGGCTATCAAAAAGGCCACCACAAGTAGGGCCACAATCGCCACAAGGCGCCAAGCTTTCGTTGACATAGGCTGGCCAATGCCTCCTGCTAATCAGACGCGTCCGCAGGCTGAGACCTGCGGACGATCCAAGAGGAAGTATACGGTTCCTCACTTGCGGCTGTCAACGCAAGGCCAGCCTCGTCAAGGGACAGCGCACCCCGGACGGGCCCTTTTGCCCGGGCAGAAGGAACCATTATGAAGTGGTTTCACACCCAGCCGCCAGATAGCTGCTCGGCGCTCGCCGCGCCGTCGGCTAGTCCTTCCCCTGCACTATCGCGGAGACGTCCGCCACGTAGACCTGACGCTCCTGCTCGTGAGTGGAATCGAAGCAGATTCTTGTGCCGGCGCGATTCCACCGCGGGTGCAGATCGCAACGGCACTGGATGTCCTCGGTGGGCATCGAATAGAACTTCCCCAAGTCCACGCGCTCCTCTTGTTTCTCGTGAAACAAAATCAGGGTCCGCTTCTTCTCGGCATCAGGGTAAGTATCGGTCAGTATCCAGCGGCGGTCGGGCGAGTAAGAGCAGTGGCCGTCGCAGGTGAGTACGCCCTTGCCCACTATCTTCGGGGCGCCGGCTGCGCCCTTGCCCGCCAGGTCTGTGAAGAGGAAATAGTAGTCGCCCAGGCCCTCGACCCGCGCCCAGGCTAGGATGTGCTTGGGGTCGCGCCAGTCGAAGTGCGAAACGACGTCGTCGTCGGCCACGAGGCAGAGGTCGGCGCCGTCACAGCGGGCCGTGAACAGCCGGGTGAACCAGGCGCGGTCCTGCGGCCTCTTCCACCGGTGCAGGAAGATGAATCGGTCGGAGTGGGGTGCCCACAGCAGGTGGTTGAACCAGTGCTCGGCGCCATCCATATCCGCCCGGTGTTCTATAGCAGCCACCTGGGCGATGCTGGCCACTAGCTCATTCTCGCCCGTGCGCAGGTCCATGTGCCACAGGCCATCGTCGTCGGGGCACAGGATGCCCTCACTCGGGTCGGGCAGGCCGACATAGCCATAGCCGGGCCGCGTGCGCGCTACCCGCGAGAAGTTCAAGGTCATGGCCTCGGTACCCGCGCTGTTGATTGCGTAGATTGGGCGTGGTAAGACCGCTTCCTGCTCGCCCGTGAAGGCATCCGCAACGACCGCCACAAAACGCCCCTCGCGCCGGTCGTTGTATATGATCAGGCGGTCGGGCTCGCAGCCCAGCCACTGAAGCCTCGCGCCCATCTGCCAGTTCCACGCTAGCGTGCGGGTGATCGCTCGCCAGCGGTTGCCTTCGGCCGTGTCGATGACGCCTACGGTGACGTAGTCCTCTCCCGTTTGGGGGCGATCCTGGAACTCCACCTCCAGGGCCAACATGTAGCGGTCCGTGGCATCCCAAGGGCTGACGTCGTAATAGCCGAAGAAGTGAAGGCCTGGCCGACCAGTAACGGCCTGTGCTTGCACTAGGTTTTCCTCCGACAATCTGCTCAGCTCCCTTGGACGAGCGCCTCCCGCGGCGTCGCCGTGGCGTGACCTGCCCTTCTGTCACCGCCTGCTATTCCGCGCTACAGGACCGCAACCTGCCGCTCGGCGGCACGAGAGGTTTCCTCCCGCTGCTGCCTCCTCGCCTCAGGGAAGATTCGCCCACTATGGGCCTGCGCGACCAAAGATCCTGTACTGACGCGGCGGAGAACTGTGCCCCACTTCACGCCTCGGGGCCTCGGCTACTCGTCTCGGACAGCCGTGGGCTGGCCTATGATCTTGGGGGACCTGGGCGCCTAAGCCTCAGTCTCACGCAGGGAAAATAGGCTTTAGGGGTTGCGCCAGTTCCCGCAGCTCGGCGAGTTCTTGGGCGCTGAGGGGTTCGGGGCTGCGGGCGGCTGCGAGGGCGCTGCGGAAGAGCCGCGCATGCCCGGAGGGGATGATAGTCGTGACGGGCAGTGAGAGAACCCAGCGTACGGCGAGGTCGATGTTGTGCCGGTCGTCTAAGGGTCTGTACCAGCACTTGTGCCAGCGGCGGTGCTCGCCCTCCTTCCAGTGCTCCGCAGCGATGGGCTTGATTGCAATAATGCCGACCTCACGCGCCACGAGCTCGTCGATGAGGCGCTTGCCGTAGTCGCTGTGAAGGTGGATGGCGAAGTTGATAGGGAACATGCAGGTCTCAAGCGGGAAGCGGCGCAGGGCGGTAAGGAAGTTGTCGGGATTGTGGCCGGTCATGCCGATATGACGGATGATGCCCTTCTCGCGCGCGTCGAGCATGGCCTGGAGCGCGCCCTCGGGCCCAAAAGCTGTCTCAAGATCCTCTGGTTTGTCGAGGCCGTGGAATTGGTACAAATCAAAATAGTCAGTTTGTAGGCGCTCCAGCGAGGCGCGCAACTCCTTCTCGGCATCCTGCCGCGTGCGCTTGACGGTCTTGCAGGCAAGGAAGACGCGCTCTCGCTTGCCGCGTAGAGCCTCCCCAAGCTTAATCTCCGCGTCGCCATAAGTTGGCGCCACATCGAAGTGGTTGACGCCGTTGCGCAGCGCGTGCTCGACGATGCGGTTGGCGTGTTCCTGGCTCTCTTGGCTGACCACGATCCCGCCCAGCGCGATGATGGAACTGCGATGGCCTGTTCGCCCCAGGGGGCGAGTCTCAATGGGTTTGAGCGGCGCCGCGGAAGCGCCGGCCCCAAGCGCTCCGGCTGCCACAGCAGATAAGCCAATCTTCACGAAATCACGTCTATCCACGGTGTGGCCTCCCGGACGCAGATTTTGATAACAAGCTAACGTGCAGGGCCTCTCTTCGCCATACCAGGCGTACGGCCGAGTAACCTCACGGGCGTCGTACCAGCGGGATGAAGCGCGAACCGGTCGAGCGTCATCTTGTAGGCTTCAAAGAGGCGGTCGGTGGCCTCGCTGACGCTGTAGCGACGAGCCCATTCCCGGGCCTGCCGCGAAAGGCGATCGTGCAGAGAACGGTCCTTTGCCAGCCGCAGCACGGCCTGGGCCAGGTTCTTGGGGGCGTCTTGACGGCTCACCAGAAAGCCGTTGACGCCGTCCTCGATCATGTCCACGGCGCCCAGGCCTGTCACTGCCACGACGGGCGTGCCGGCAGCCATGGCCTCTGCGTAGGCCAAGGGCTGGGTTTCTGCCAGGCTAGCCGTGAGGAAGACGTCCAGAGCCGCCTGGTAGTCGGGCACCTGGTCGTGGGGCACTGAGCCAACAAGGGTGCAGCGATCAGCCAGGCCCAGTCCACGCACCTGTTCCTCGACTTCGGGCCGCGAGGGACCGTCACCGACTATGAGCAGGTGCGCCGCGGGGCACTCGGCGCACACCTTCGCTCCGGCCTGGACCACCAGCGGCAACTGCTTCTCCGGCGACAGCCGCCCTACATAGCCAAGGACGAATTTCCCTCCAAGGCCCAGGCGTTTCCTCACAGTCTCCCCGCAGGCCTGCTCGAAAACAGTCACATCGACGGGATTTGGCACCACAAGGATGAGAGGCTGCAGCCCCATCTGCTCGAGCTGGCTCTTGTTGGATGGCGCTGGCGTAGTCACTACCTGACAGGAGTTACAGTGGCGCCGTACGCGGCGGCGTAGATACATTTTCACTAGGGACTGAGGCAGTGGCACCAAGGATGCGAAGAGTTCATAATGCGTGTGGATGGTGGTCACGTGCGGTATCTTCGAACGCCGCGCATAGTGGGCCCCCCACTGGCCCACCCAGAGCGGGTGGTGGGTATGTACGAGGTCGAAGGCCACCCGGCGCAGCGTTCGCGACACGTGGCGGGAGAAGGGCACGGCTGCTGCGTAGTCCATACTCAAGAGACGCACCGAGGGAAAACGCAGAATGTGTGGGTCATCCTTCAGTGGGTCATCACCGACAGGCGCCGGTGCGAAGACGTAAACCTCCACCCCCCGGCGCTGTAGCTCTCTGCGGAAGGTGCTGATGACCAGAGAGACGCCGTTGATGTCGGGAGTGAAGGTGTTTGTGAAAAACGCGATGCGGCGAAGCTCTTCGCCCATTCCTGGCCTAGCCGCTCTGAGCGGCCTTCTTATCTTCCAGTAGCGGAATCAAACGTGGATTCGCCAACAGATCCATGAGCATCTGGGTCTGAGCTGCCTCAGATAGGACATAAGCTGGGAGCAGCTTGTCGATCAGGGCAGGCTGATTACGCTCGAAGGTGCCCTGGTCCATCCCGCGGGCCTCGTCCAGTATCTTGCGTACCTGCTCGGCTGTAAAGCCCTGTTCGGGTAGGGCCAGTTCCTCGGCCGTGGCGTCGGCTTCTTCGTCGTATTCGTCTTCTCCCAGCCCCCGGATCCAATCGAGCAGGTCTGCGGCACTAGCTCGGGCCTGATACTCGCCCGTCAGTGCCGACAACTGGGCCGCAGTAAGAACCTTGCGCAGCTCGTCCACAAGCCGCTTGGACTGCTCAACCTCGGCGTAGGTCAGCGCCGCCAGCTCAGTATTCAGCTTGGCGATCTTGTCTTCCAGCTCCTCGGGGACAGGTTGGTCTCCGAGGAGGAGCTGGCGCTTCTGACGCAACACACTGGCCAGAGCATTGCACACCTGCTCGCGCTTGGGCGCGAGGCCTTGGGCTATCGACTGGCGCTGAGTGGCAAGTGAGAGCAGAGCGTCCACCTGCTTGGCCGTGAGCTGTAGCTGGTTGAGCTGCGCAAGCAGGTCAACGTCCGCCGACAGCGCCTGTACTTCTGCCTCGTAGGGCGCTGTGGGGGCAGGTTGTCCGGGTGGCGCGGCGACGGAGCTCGCGCCAAGCAGCAGGAAGACACAAGCATACAGTAGGCTCATTGCTTATGGCACCGAGAGAGATTGTATAGCTGGGCGGGGTCGGCGTCAAACGATCGATGGCCTAGAGGGAGTAGGTTTCGCTGGGCCCTATCTTACACCGCGCTCAAATCGCCCGCTTGCCGCCGGGCAGCGTGCCCCTTTGGCGAGACGCCTGAAGCGGCAAGGGCGGCTTGAGGCGCCTCGCATGCTATTGCGTGGCATCAACCCGTCGCGTAGAAGGCGGCCTCCAGGCGATGGGGAATTCGTTCCCCAGGCAGTGAAGCCCCTTGGCTGGTCGGGTAAGGGCCTGCTCTTGCCAGCGCGATCCTAACGCAGTGCAGGTGATCTCTGCTGTGACGTCTTGGGTAGCATTGCTCACACGGCGGGGCTCACGCGGGGTTCCTAGACGTTTCCTTGAAGGGGTCAGAGCATGCTTGGATTCGCGGATCCGTGGGTAGCGGCCGGATACTGGTTGTCTATCCTGGCTACTGTCCTGTGCGTCGCCTACGGCGTGTTGAACTGGAACAAGGGCATGGACGGAGAGAGCGACGGCAAGCTGACGTTGGCCTTTTCGCTGTCTGCGTCTTTGTGTATCTAGCAGCCTTGGCTCTGCTCGGGTACCTCGGCTGGCGCCACACGAAGACCTCGGAAGACTTCCTGCTGGCAGGCCGACGCACTCCGCCATGGATGATGGCGCTGAGCTATGGAGCCACCTTCATCTCGACGGCGGCTATCGTCGGCTTCGCGGGCGCCTCGGCACTCTTCGGTCTGGGGATCCTGTGGCTGCCCTTCCTCAACATCCTCCTGGGCATCTTCGTGGCCCTTCGTCATCTTCGGGCGGGTCGTCGCGCCATGGGTCAGCGGCTGGGTGCCGTTACCTTCCCGGAGCTATTGGGCCGACGTCTGCAGTCGCTCTTCATCCAGCGCGCGTCGGGCCTATTCATCTTCC
>JAKORR010000404.1 GCA_029777735.1 Armatimonadota bacterium
CAGAGCACTTTCCGTCCGCCCCTGGTGCATCAGGATGATGTCACCACCCTTCACGCCCTGCAGAGCTGCTCGGACGATGTCGCTGGATGACCGTGGCCGCCAGTCACCAGTGTTACGGCTGAAGAAGACCGGGAGAAAGCCCATCTGAGAGCAAAGACGCAGTGTCTTCGCGTCAAGGTCCCCACCGGGGGGCCGCATCAGGTGGATTCGCTGACGGCTGAGCGCTTCTATGAGCCTCGCCGTCTCCCCAAGTTCGGCGGCAGCGACATGCAGCGGCAGCTTGGGCAAACGGCGATCAGTGAAGCAGTGATTCCCGATCTCGTGGCCCGCGCTGACCATATCCAGAAACAGTTGGGGATAATGAAGAATGGACTGGCCAACGACGAAGAAGGTAACTCTAGCGTCCTGCTCGGCTAGGATCTTGAGCATAAGGGGCGTTGTGCCGGGATGAGGCCCGTCGTCGATCGTGATGGCCACTGTCCTGCTGCGGTCCGAGCCTCGCCGCAAAACTGACAGTCGTCCCTCCTTCAGAGGATTGAGTGCCGGGGCCCGCCATCCGCTGAGGTCGGGAACAGCCATGTTGAAGATATTGGTGCCGCGGGCCTCCACATGGTCCGGCGCGTGGGTGAGGAAGAGGGGGTCATATCGCAGCATCGAGAGCTGCTGGAGGGAACCTTCGAGGGGGAGACCGGAGGCCAGGACTTTGTTATAGTTGTCGCGCCAGCAGCTCATTGAGAAAACGGGCCAGTGCCACTGGATGGAGTCGGGGCCCTCGTAGGGAACCGCGGCCCAGACATCAGCATGATCAGCGCGGACGTTGTCGCTGAAACAAGCGGCCAGGACACGTGCTGCGTCCTTTTCTAGCTGTTTGACAGAGAATTGGCCTGTATTCCATACACCTGCCTGGAGTTTCACAATGCCAAGACGCAGCCCAGCAGCGTCAAGGACCCCTGTCTTGACTACGCGCTCCGCTAGGCCAGCCTCAGTAAGATTTGCCAAGAGCTGGCGCTCGGCCTCGGCATTCCACCCCTTGATCACTTCGCCACTGAAGTCGCCTATAGGCTCCAATAGAGCCGGTGGCGCATG
Organism: Armatimonadota bacterium; assembly: GCA_029777735.1. Lineage (GTDB taxonomy): Bacteria > Armatimonadota > Zipacnadia > Zipacnadales > FEN-943 > JAKORR01. The sequence goes on from JAKORR010000404.1 coordinate 1,087, forward strand.
GTCGAAGAGGTGAGGACGCAGATGACTTGGGGTGCCCGTGAGGCTCTGGCTAGGTCCACCGGGGACGCCCCAAGAACTGCCTAAGAAGAGAAGCGCCAAGAGGAATATGTCAGTGCCACGCATTGGGTACCCTCCGCTGTTCTATAATTATACTATGATACCGGCCCTTGGCAAGCACGACGGACCAAGCCTCTCGCGGGCCTCCCGCAATCGAAAATGTCTGGGGGCCTAAGGTTATCGTCTGCTGCGTTAGGCTGTGTACCCTAGACTCAAAGTACGAGAGGCTTCCTGGGCCGGAAGGTGGGAGAACACAATGATCGCAGCTCAGATCGTCTCGCCCAAGCAGATCGTGCTCGTGGACGTTGAGACCCCTGTCCGAGCCCCTCAGGAGGCCTTGGTGGAGGTGACCCACATCGGCATCTGTGGCAGCGACCTACCTGCCTATGGCGGCGACGGTGGCGTGTATCCCAAGCCTGTCGGCGCTCCTGTGCATGAAGTGCTAGGCACGATGACTGAGGATCTGGAGGACTTGAGGGCGGGGCAGCGTGTGCTCGTGCTCTCCAGGCCCGGGATGAACAGACTTGTGTCAGCGCCACGGCCTTGCCTGCTTCCCCTGCCCGCAGACCTGCCGGCGCCACAGGCCTTGGTGACCCAACCCTTGGGTACAGTGATCCACGCTCTGAGGAAGCTGCCCTGTGTTCTGGGCTGGAAGGCTATCGTTGTGGGCAGCGGACCGATCGGGCTGCTGTTCGTCGCCATGCTAAGGCACCTGGGATGCAGTCACATTACGGTGGTCGACCCGCAACCGGACCGATTAGAGCGAGCACAGGCTCTCGGAGCCGACGAGGTGAGAGCTAACACAGCGGCGCAGGCGCGTCAGGCCGGACTAGAGGAAGCGCAACTTGTAGTTGAGGCCGTGGGGCTGCCCGAGACTCTTTCTGTGGCGCCGCTCCTGGCAAGCCGCGGGGGCATCGTGCTAATGTTCG
>JAKORR010000037.1 GCA_029777735.1 Armatimonadota bacterium
AGATCGTGGACCCCGAGATCCGGGCCTATAAGCTGGCGATGGAGGGCAAGACGGAGGAGGCTGTCAAGGCGCTGGAGGAGGCCGTGGCGCAGGATCCCACGAACGTGGATGCCCTTTTCCGGTTGGCCACTCTATACAAGGACAAGGGAGATAAGCACCGCGCTGTCGAACTGCTGGAGCAGGTTGTGCAGAACGAGCAGGGCGCTCGAATGTCTGACGCGCGAATAGTGCTGGGGGAGCTGCTGGAGACGCTGGGGCGCAAGAAGGACGCAATCGAGCAATACCGCGCTGCCAGCGAGTGGGCGATAACGTACGAGTTCCCCAACTACATGATTCACAGTAGACTGGTGGAGAAGTTCAAGCAGCTTGGCCGCCAGGACCTGGCCGAGGCCGAGAGAAAGTGGTTGGATGAGTTCGACAAGCAGCAACAGCAGCAGGGCGGAATGCCAATGCTAAATTTCGGCCAGTAGGATGGTTCGAGGCGAGCGACGCGGCTCTGGCCTAGGGTGGCCGTGTCGTGGAGTCCGGGTAGGTGCTGGAGGAATGCAGGGCGCGCGTACCAAGCTGAAGATTCGTCTCGCTCAACTAGCTCCGCGGCTGGGCGACGTAGAGAGGAATTTCGATCAGCACCGGGAGACGCTGGCCGCAGCGCGGGGCGACGGTGTGGACCTGCTGGTGTTCCCGGAGTTGTCGCTCACGGGCTACTATCTGCGTGACCTCTCGGCCGATGTAGCAATGTCTGCGGAAGACAAGCGGATCCTGGAGCTGGCGGAGCAGGCGGGCCGTATGCAAGTGGTGGTGGGCTTTGTCGAGCGTGGTCCGCGCGATAGTCTGTTCTGCTCCTCAGCGTGGATGGCGGAGGGTCGCGTGCTCCACCTCCACCGCAAGGTGTATCTGCCGACCTATGGAATGTTCGACGAGGGTCGGTACCTGACGGCGGGCGGCGGGGCGAAGGCCTTCGAGGTGATCGGCTGGCGCGGTGGTTTGCTGATCTGCGAGGACCTGTGGCACCTCTCTCTCCCCCTGCTGTTGTCCCGCCAAGGCTGCGACGTGCTTGTGGTCACGGCTTGCAGCCCGGCGCGTGGCGTTACGGACAGACGGCTTGCATCCCAGAGCGCCTGGGAAAATATGCTCGTGACCTACGCCGGTCTCCTACAGCAGTTCGTGGTTTTCTGTAACCGTGTTGGCTACGAAGATGGAGTGGCCTTCTGGGGAGGGTCGGGG